>JAIMAZ010000096.1 GCA_023511695.1 Ignavibacterium sp. | reverse complement strand
GAAGTTCTCTAAGAATTAGAACTTTCTGTTCTGGCGAATAGTGCTTTCTTTCTCTTTTGTTTTCGTTCATGAGAATTTCCTTTCTTTTTACATTACACAAATTTAGGAAATTCCTTTTCCTTCTGAAGCATTACAGTTTTTATCTTTTAATAATTCAGTTAGCGGTTTGCCTACAATTTTCTTTTCGGGCAACCTGAAAAGATCGGTAACTGCTTTATTGGCAGCAACTATCTTCATTTCGCTGTCAATTATAGTTACTATTCCATCCGGAAGTGAATCAAAAATTGTTCTTAACTCTTTAAACTTGTGAGCATAAATTGATAAAGTATCTTTTTGCATAAAAATTATTTATTGTTTATAAACAATATAAAGTTAAATGTTCCTGATTATCAATTTATTATCTGCGTTATTTAGTTTCTCTACCGGTACTATAAGCCAAAAGTTTTGCTTTATTAAATAATATAAAATTACATAATTCAACGAAAAACGAACCTAACCAACCCGGTTTGCAAAGTTTCTCTCAAAAATATGAGCCACTTTACCTCTTTATTACGCATATACCATTATAAAGCAGAAATAAGCTAATTCATCAACATATCACAAGAAGTGGCATATCGCCGCAGAAGCCCAGCTCCTGTCTCAGAGACAAAGAAACAAAGAGATAAAAAACAAAGAGACAAAGAGATAAAAAAAACAGAGAGACAAAAATAGATATAACATTACTTCTAAAACTTAATTATTTGTTAGTATTAATAATTGCTATTTTAAAGGGATTTTTTTTTGCCCTTTTTTAATGTTGCTGGCATCGATTTCTTGTTTATCTTGGGATTGTAAAATAAATAAAATAAATAAAAAATTGTAAAAAATAAAGAGGTAAAGTATGAAAGTTTTACTTTCATTGTTAATTATCGCTGCAATAGCTGTTGGCTGCAGTGATAATCCAACAGCACCAACTAACGGAGGTGGAATAGGTGGAAGCGGTGGAGGCAATACAGGCAGTGTAGTTTATACTGTTTCGGTTGTTCAGGATCAGGCAGCTCAGAATTACTTTGAATTCAAACCAAATATTGCCGTTACCATCAATACGATCACTGCAAACTGCCCTGCAGCCGGCGTAAATAATGAGCAGGTAACTGATGATGGCACTACGGTTTATGACGCGAATAACCCTGCTTACGTTGGACCCGTAAATGTTCTTGCACTAGGACAACAATGGACTTTTACTATTACAGGAAAAATTGGCAGTAACAATGGTGCGTCTTATTCAGTAACAACAAATTTTACAGTACGATAAAGGAGTACATTGACTATGATAGCAATAAAATTAAAATTGTTCGTTCTTTCTTTTATAATGTTCTCCGGCATTATGTTAGCACAAACAACTGTTAAAATCGGACCAAGAGTTACTGGAAATTTTAATATTTATAATGAAAAGGGATTAACTGGTACCTGGAATGGTATAGGTGTTGGTGTTGGACCTACCATCGATGTTACTTTCGGAAGAATTCTTGGTATGATGGTAAACTTAACGGTTTTCGATATGAGAAATTTTTCCAATTCACAAACTTTAAACCAAGTAAATGTTGAATCGTCATTTTCATTATCATATCTTTCTATTGACCCTATGTTTAAAACAGAATTCAGTGGATTTTATATGGTAGCCGGACCTTCGCTTGGAATAAAACTTAATTCAAGTGGTGAAGTTACGCAAACTGTTACGGGTCAGGCACCAGTGGTCCAAGCTCAGAATGTAGAAACCAAATCAATTCGTTTTGATATTTCCGTTGGAACCGGATATACATTTAAGCTTTCGCAGGATATGGGGTTGGGAACAGATTTGATGGCTTATATTCCTGTTTCAGATACATTTAATTTTCCCGGATTGAGTAACAGTATTTTTACACTAAAGCTCGGAGTTTCTCTAAAATTCAGGATTTAATTAACAAAATGAATTAAAAATTTCCCTTGCGAATAGTAACAATAGTACAAAAGGCAGCTTAACAAACCCGGCTGCCTTTTTTATTTTAAATAAGAAGTATTCTCAAATCATTTAATTAAAATCATTTTTTTAGTTTGAATAAAATCTCCCGCTTTTAACTGGTAGAAATAAATTCCGCTTGTAATCTCAGGTCCGGATCCGTTTTTTTCGAACTGAGCTACGTTGAATTCAACTTCGTATGTTCCTGCAGGTTTATATTCATCAACCAGAGTTGCAACTTCCTTACCAAGAACATCAAAGACTTTTAGTGTTACAAATTGGCTGCTGCCTATTGCATATTGAATGCTGGTTGATGGGTTAAATGGGTTTGGATAGTTTTGTTCAAGCGAAAATGAGGTTGGTATTTCTGTTGAGGTATTTTCTATTGAAGTTATATTATTCTTATCATAACGATAAACTCCGCTGCCAGCTGTTGCTGCATATAAGTATGTATCATCATAAATAAGCTCTTGGATATTACCCAAAATATTACCATCGTTAAATTCTTCCCAGGTTGTTCCATAATCATGAGAAATAAAAACTCCGGCACTAGCTGTTCCGGCAAAAATCAGCGTATCGTAAGCTAATAATGCATTAATGGTTAGTGAAGTTAATCCTACCTGCGTCCAATTAATTCCAAAATCTGATGATCGAAAAATTCCGTTATTAGCTGTGCCAACAAAAATGTAATTACCTAACGCTGCAAGCCTGTAAGCGACTGAAGCAGTTAAACCATTGTTTGATTGAGCCCAGTTATCGCCGTTATTTGTAGAGCGATAAATTCCTCCTCCATAATTTGCAGCGAGCAATGTATCTTCGATCGAAAATATATCCCAAAATGTCGGAGAATTTAATCCATTGTTTATTTGTGCCCAGTTAGCTCCGCCATCTGAAGATCTGAAAATACCGTTCCCCCAGGTAGCGGCAAATAAATATTTATTATTTGAAATAAAACCACGAACACTACTACTGTTATTTGAACCAACATACATAGTATCCCAGGTGTTTCCTTGATCAGTTGATCTGAATGCACGGGATTGAAGGAAACCAACAAACAAAGTATCGTTATTTGAATAGATCTCCCAGGCACTTCTGTTTGGTAAACCATTGTTTACTGAAATCCAGTTATTCCCCTTGTCAGAAGAACGATAAACTCCAAATGTGGACACTCCTGCGTAAATATATTGTCCGTCTGTTGCAAGTCCACGAACCCAAAGAGTGCCCGGATTGCCCGGTAATCCGGAATTAATTTGCTGCCATTGAGCATTTGCAAACGAAATGACTAAAACAATTAAAAGCAAAATTGTGTAAATAATTCTCATACTGCTTTCCTTCCTTAAATTTTTTTTTAGTTATTCTATATCTCTTATTTGCAGTTCAGCGGGAAATATTGAAAACTATTTTTTGAATTTTTCATTTTGTTGATAATATTTCATTATGTCATTTACATTTGATGAAAAATCCATAATAGATAAAATTGTTTCCGGTGATACTGATGCTGAGAATCGCCTGTTTATTCATTTTAAAGATAGAATTGAGTTTTTAGTTCGTACAAAGCTAAGAAACAGAGTTTCTTCAGATGATCAGAAGGATATTTTAAGTGAAGCAAGACAAGCGATTTTATTAAGTATCAGAAAAGGTGGATTTGATCGGTCAAAGGACAAACCACTTGAAGCCTACATTGCCGGAATTGTCAGCAATGTTGTGGCAATGCATTTCAGAAGTCTAAAAAAGAATAATCCTGCTGAGAATATTGATAAACATCATTTGCTAAAAGATCCAAATAATCCTTTGGATAATCTTTTGAATGCAGAACGAAAAGAAAAAATTAGAAAAGCTCTTGGTAAACTTGATACAAAATATCGCGAAGTTATTTTGATGAGAGTTTATGATGAACAATCAATCGAGGAAATCTCAAATCATCTTGGTATTGAAAAAAGAAGGGTCAGCGAGAGAATTAATTATGCCTTCAAGCTTTTGCTTAAAGAATTAAAAAAGCAAAACTATTTTCAATATTTCGGGAGATTTGACAAATAGTTAGATAGAAAGATTTATCTATGAAATGTGAATTAGAAAACAGAGAAAGTTTAATAAGCAGATATTTGCTTAATGAATTATCAGAAGAAGAAAGTCTGAAGTTTGAAGAGCATTACTTTCAGTGTGAAGAATGTTTTAATGAACTCCGAGCTGCAGAAGATTCTCTTAATCTTATTACAAATGAAGGTAAAGCAACATTTGAAACCGTAAAAGAATCATCTTCAAAAAATATTTTTTCGTTTATACCTTCTCTATCAACTCCGGCAAAAATCGGATTTGCATTTGCCGCACTGATTTTAATTTTTGTTTTGTATTTTGTTCTTAAAGTCAGTTCAGATAACACCTCAGATAATCAACAAATAATTTCGCAGGATAAAAATGCGATTGAGCAGAATATTGATTCAATAATATCTGCACCTGAAAAACAAATCAGCAATGACAACAAGTTAATTGCTGCATTATCGCCTGAGGCTTTCGAACCAAATCAGTATTATGAAGAGTGGATAAATGAAAATGTACGCTCAGTAAATCAAATAATTGAGAAAGTATTTTCTCCTGCAAACAGCGATACTTTAATTTCTTCGGTTATTACTTTTAAGTGGAGAATGAAGGAAAATCTTCCAGTCACATTGGTGATTCTGAATAACAAAGAAGAAAAAGTTTTCTCTTCAGTAATTAATCAGGAACAATTTCCCGATTACAGATTTGTTGTTGATGCAAATTCAAAGATTAAGTCCGGACTTTATTACTGGAAGATCGAAGATGAAAATGAAGTTCTTTATGTAAGCAAGTTTTATCTTGTTAAGGCAGAATAGCACACGGATGAAACTGATTGAACTGATTTAAACTGATTTTAATCCGTTCAAATCTATCTTATCCGTTAAATCCGTGTTCCATTTAGATTTTCTTAGTTAACTCCGATCAATAAAAATCCCGCCCACGATCTTGGTCTTGCAGTTAATGAATTGCTGATTAGTTTAAGCTTTGCCTGCCGCAGAGATTCAGCATAAGATTTTCCTGATATCATTTGCCTGTAAAACTCAACCATAAGTTCGCTTGTATGCTTATCGGGAATTTTCCACAAAGAAAAAATTATGTTAGAAACTCCCGAGTATAAAAATCCACGAGTAAGAGCAATCATACCTTCGCCTTTAAATAATTTTCCAAGTCCGCTTTCACAGCT
Organism: Ignavibacterium sp.; assembly: GCA_023511695.1. Taxonomy (GTDB): domain Bacteria; phylum Bacteroidota; class Ignavibacteria; order Ignavibacteriales; family Ignavibacteriaceae; genus Ignavibacterium. The sequence continues at coordinate 4,357 of JAIMAZ010000096.1, read as the reverse complement.
GCTAAGCACAACAAGATCTGCAGATAAATCTAAATTATAAGTCTCAGCCGAATAGAGAATTCCATCGTTGGTAAAAACAGAATCGGTTGGCTGAGCAAAAATAACTCCTGAAATATCTGGCTGATCTTCATTCATAAAACTGTGTGAAGCGATGTGAACAATTTTATATTCACGAGCATTTTGTTTAAATGAATCTTCTTTTGCATCTGCATAAAAATAAGCTGTGTTAATGCCCGAAGAATTATTTTTATTAAAAAGATCAATTATAGAATTTACTTCCCATTCGCTGTATTTAAGTTCATCAAAAGTTTTTCCATCAACAGAAACAGAACGCATTACTTCTTCATTGCTGGCAAGCAAAGAAATGGATTTACTTGTTATCGTATAACCGATTGAATTATCTTTTGGGAAAACCGGTGCAAAGCCGATAAAGTTTTTAGACGGAGTTTTTTTATCTCTTTCAATAGAATTAACAAATAAAGAAGCTGAGTAATGATATGAAATATCAAAATCTCTTATCAGGAAATGAAGTTTGCTGTAATCTTTGGCAGTAATTTTTTGCTGCTCGGTAAATAAAACCTCGAACGGAATTTTGTAAACTATACCATCGGGAATAATTATAAGTTTTCTTGCACTCACAACTAAATCGCTAACTGGGGAAATGAAAATATCTGATAACCTATTATTAAGCTCAAAAAAGGATTTTGTTTCTGCCTTCTGGATAGAGGAATAAAAATTTTTTATCAGCTCATCAAACTTGCCTGGTTTATTAACAACAACAATGCTTAGGTTATCTTTATCAAGAGCTGCTATATAAATTAAACTATCGCCGATAAAGTAATTAAAAAGCAACGTGTTTTTATCCAGTTGATTTTGGATTTTATTTAAGGAGTAAATTTTATTCTGATATTTTAAGCTGAAATATGCAGGATAATTTTTCTCAATATGCTTAACTAAACTTTCGTATTCGTTCTTTAGTTCAAATAATTTACTCTGATATTTATATGCTGATAAACTATCAGCTGAATTTGCCTTTGTTAACTCAGTCTTTAATCGTGCTTCATAAAATATTAAATCATCCTTTAATAATTTTTCTCTCTGAAGAATATCATTCGGGATATTAGAATATTGTTTAGCTTTAGAATCCAGAATTCCCTGCTGCAAAACTGCAGCTTTACTTTTTTCGATAAAGTAAAATAATTTTTCTAAATACTGTTTGTTGTTTGTAATCTTAAACAACCTGTATGATGCATCTATTCCTTGTTCAAAAATTGATTTGGCTTTATCACCTAAAACAAATTTTGATTCTTCATTTTTAAATCCCCTTATCATTATATCAATGAGTGAATCGGCTAAATCAATTATAAGTATCGCTTTAGTATACAGTTCGATTTTTTCGTTATCACTTAGATTTCGATTGTTAGCTAATTCAGCAAAAACTTTAGATTTAATTTTTAGTGCATTTAACAGTTGGACTTCTGATAAAACCAGATCAAGTATGGGATTTGCATTGATATTATCATCATTAAAATCAAAAATAATTGATTTAATAGATTTTTGGATTGCAATTAATGATGAGTCGTATTGTCCTTTTGCGAAAAAAGCTTCTGAAATATTCTGATAAATTTTTGATGCGTTAACAGTCTTTAAATTACCCGAATTATTAAAGATATCAATAGCTTTGTTGTAAAAGATAAGAGCGCTGTCTAATTGATTTTTTGCTTTATAAATTACCCCAATGTTCATATAATCCATCGCAATTGCAGAGTGATTTCTTTTCAACTTTTTAGTATGAATGTCTAAAGCAAGATTTATGTAATCCAGAGCTTTGTTATAATTTCCCTTTCTCCAACTTGTCAATCCAAGGTTGGTATAGCTGGTAGCAACAAGATCGTGATCATATCCCAGAACCTTTTTTCTTATATCAAGTGCCTTTAAATGGTTTTCTTCTGCCTTATCAAATTCACCCATTTCATTTAAGCAATTACCTAAATTATTATAGCTTGATGCTGTTAAATAATGCTGCTCGCCGATGGTTTTTAAACAAATGTTTAATGAATAACTATAATATTCAAAAGCCTTACCGTAATCACCTCTTTCATAATAATTATTTCCAATATTGTTGTAAGCTGTAGCTGTGTGGGAGTGTTCTTCACTGTAAATTTTCTTCTTTATTTGCAATGATTTTGTAAAGTATTCAAGCGCCTTATCTTTGTTTGATCTTTTTGAATAAATAATTCCGATACTATTGTAAGTATCTGCTACATCGGAATGCTCTGCGCCAAGAATATTTAAACGAATTTCAAGTGCTTTTAACAACATCTCAAGTGCTTTATCCAAATCATCAGTATAATCATAATAAATTCCCAACGCCTGATAAATCTGAGCAGCAGTTCTGTTGTCTTCTCCCAACTTATCCTTACACAGAATTAGTGCTTCATCTAAATATTTTATCGATTCATCGTAACGGCTGAGATAGCAAAGATTGTAGCCAATGTAATTTTTCGCTTGAATTAATTTTAACCAGAATTTCTTGTCGTCATTATTCAATAATAAATCTGAATAAATTTTTTCTACTTCTCTAAAGGCAGTTATTGAACTGTCGTATTTTGCACGGTCAAGATAAGATTTCCCGACTTTAAAGTACTCTAAACCCCTAACGGTATCCTTTAATGAATATGAGTTAGGATACTTTAACGAATCAGTTTGTGCAATCATAATTGATTGAGCAAATACAAATAAGCAGATAGTAAATTTTATTATTCTAAGAGTCATTTTAAGCAATTAGTTTTTTTAAAATGATTTAAGATAAATTGCAGCTGAAATTAACTAATAAAAATAGAGTTGTCAACTGTTAAAAATAGATTGACAGCTCTAATTATTTTTATAAGAAACGGTTAATAAGTTTAGATTTTAATGAAGTAATATCATCTTCTTCGTTTCAACAAAACTTCCGCATTGAAGTTTGTCCGAATAGATCGCTATTGAATAGAAATATTCTCCGCACGCTAACTCAGGTCGGGAGACCTGAGCTACATTAAACTCTACCTCATAACTTGCGGCAGGTTTATATTCATTAACTGAAGTAGCAACTTCATTTCCCAAAACATCATAAACTCTCAGTGTTTGATGACTGCTGACTGGAGACAGCCAAATGATTGTTGTGCTTGGACTAAATGGATTCGGTTAATTCTGATACAAAACAAATTCTGTTGGGTTAGTTATCTCATCGGTATTTTTAATTGAAGTAATGATCGTAATGCTGTCAATAAATCTTATTAGATTATTTGCTATTTCCCAAATGCTGACTGATGGGAAGCTGCCGCTAATGTAAAATGAATTGTCCGATTCAGAAAAAGATATATCAATAAATGCTGCATTAGCTGATGCAAGTTAATTACAGTTCTCACCACTCCATCAATAAATCTTTTAGCAAGAATTCCTGAACTGCTAGCAAATTAAGTTAAAACTCGGATGAAATATTTAGCGGTAGTATTATTAAATACTTGTTAACCTTTTTAAGCCCCGGATTCGAAGATGCAAGCGTTCCGTAATTTTCTTGTAAGGGGTTGACCACGGTAGCTATTAAATATTATTATATAATTAATTATTACGTGGACGATTTGCACGTAGAAAAACCAGCAGGAAAGAGGCAAGTGGTTAGAGTAAGCTGTTACAGAACAATCTGTAACAGCTTATAAAAAAGTAATTATTGTATCCTTGTAATCTTCAGTTCAACTCTTCTGTTAAGCGCACGGTTTTGTTCTGTATCGTTTGGTGCGATTGGTTTATCCGGTCCATAGCCAACAACAGAAATTCTGTCTTCGCTTATTCCGTTATCGGACAAATAATTTCTGCAGGATTCAACCCGCTTGAGTGAAAGTTCTTTGTTCATTTTTGCATCACCTTCAGAGGATGTATGTCCGGAAAGTTCTATTTCTATTTTGGGATATTGCTTCATCAGATTAACAACTTTGTTTAATTCTGTTTTGCCTTCTTTGAGCAGCTCCGCACTTCCAACTTTGAACTGAATGTTGTTAAGCACAAGCGATTCGCCTTCCATTAATTCTTTGCCTTCAATTTCCACCTTCACATTTTCAAGCGGATCAAGCCATACTACGTATTCATTTTCCTCTTCACCTGCAATTACATCAAACGATTGTGTTTTGCTGATGAAACCCTTTGCGGGAAAATCTGCAATTACAAGTCCTGCATAAAGCCCATTAATTTTTGCGCGTCCTTCTAAATTAGTCTTTACTTCACCAAATTCCGGAACACTTACAACAGCATCTTTAATCGGTTCCTGGTTTGCGGTGTTTCTTACATAAACCTTCAATGGCCCAACATACTTATAAGG
>JAIMAZ010000095.1 GCA_023511695.1 Ignavibacterium sp. | reverse complement strand
TTGCCCCGACTTTCAAGTCGGGGTATAGAGACAAAAAAATTAAATGGCTTTAGCCACATTAAAAATTCAAATGGGACTAAAGTCCAACCATATTCGTAAATACGACTTCCCGTGGCTGAAGCCACGGGCTATTAATTATAAAAGAATCTTTGGATATCAGCTCTTTCTTTACAATGAAGAAACTATACATCTTAATTATCATATTCCTTTTCGGTCAGCTTTCCTTTGCACAGTTAACCGAAAGCGATACATCAAACTTAAGCTGGAAGTTAAGCATCAATAACTTCGATCTGTAATAAAATAGAAATAGATTTATTGGAAATGCTGGGAAGTGAAAATCTGCCCCAAAAACTTGAAGCTGAAAATGGATATTTATTTTAAATGGAGACTTCTGAAAAATTGGTTTATGAAGATTAAAAATGTCACACTGATCCGTTAGCTAACGGATGTCGAAGTGTGATTTTGAATCTATTTGTCATCTTTCGACAGGCTCAAGATGACAGAAGAATAATTTTTCAGAAGTCTCATAAATTATTTAAACGAAGAACACCAAATGAGCAAAACATTACTTGAAAAAAAATCGTCTTGAAGCTTTCAGCGACGGAGTAATTGCAATTATTATTACGCTGCTTGTGTTGGAAATAAAAGTACCTCACATTAACGGCGAAGTAAATTCTCAAACAATTATTGCGGCTCTGATTTCAATTGCACCAAAATTTTTTAGCTGGGCATTAAGCTTTTTTATGCTTTTGATAATGTGGATAAATCACCACCGCATTTTTAATGAATTGGAGAAGACAGACAATAACATACTCTGGTTGAACGGTGTGCTTTTGTTCTTTATGTCTTTCGTGCCTTTTCCAACTGCATTTATGGGTGATTACTTTACTCAGCCAATGTCCACATTTTTCTTTGGACTTTGTTTAATGATGGTTGGAATAGCATTCTATTTTTTGAGAGCTTATATTGTTAAAAAACCGGAGCTGCTTAGAAAAGAATCTGATGTTGAGCTTCAAAGTAAGCTGGCAAGAAAAACATTGCTCGGTCCCGCGTTGTATTTGGTAGGAGCACTCAGCTCGTTTGTAAGTATTATTATTGCTTACATAATTTATGTGGCGGTTCCGGTTTATTATATTTACTTCGGAATAAAAAGAAAGGAATAAAAATGAAAATAGCAATTATCGGTGCTGGAAATGTCGGCGGTGCTTTAGCCAAAGGTTGGGCAAAAGCAGGTCACACTATTTTACTCGGACTAAGAGATTTAAATTCAAGCGAAGCAAAAGTGCTGGAAAAATTTTCTTCAAACATTTCATCACACACAATTGAGGAAGCAATCAAAAACTGCGAAGTGGTTTTGTTTTCAACTCCGCCCGAAGCAGCAGTTGAAATCGCAAAACAAAGTCCAATTCTGAAAAATAAAATTGTCATTGATGCAACAAACGCTGTGTTCAAAAAACCCGAGCCGTATAAAACAGCATTCGAAGGAATTAAAAAAGAAACCGGATGTGAAGATGTAGTAAAATGTTTCAACTCAACAGGTTTTGAGAATATGGAAAATCCAAAGTATGGTGATGCTGCGATTGATATGTTTGCTGCCGGCTCAAGTGCAAAAGCAAAACAGATTGCAAAGAAATTATCGCTCGATGCAGGATTTGCAGAATGTTACGACTTCGGTGGTGATGATAAAGTTGAACTGCTCGAACAGTTTGCGTTAAGCTGGATAAATCTTGCCATAATGCAAAAGCAGGGAAGGAATATTGCGTTTAAAGTTTTTAAGAGAGACTAGTTATGAAGTTAACATTTGGATAAATAGAAATCCTATCTACCGAACATTTTGTTTAAACGACTAATAATTGCCCCTTTAGTTCGATGCAGTGCTTTTGCAATTTCATTTATACTTTTATTTGCTCTGACCATCGAAAGTAATTTTTGTTCGTCTTCTTTAGTCCACGGTTTATACGCATCCGGATTATTTTTTCTGACTTCTTCTATTGAATATGATTTATCCTTCCTGCTTCGTAGTCTGAATTCATCAAGTCTTCTTTTATTATCTTCATCTCTATCATCAATTTCAGAAGAAAGAACTTTGATATTTGGTGAGTTGGGAAAAAACTCCGGCAATAAATTTTTATGAATGAAAACATTCTTAATTGCTCTTGTTACGGCAACATAAAGCACATTCACTTCTTCGGCAAGTTTTGAAATATCAATCGGAGTTTCTTCTTTTTTATCAATTAGTCTTTTAAGTTTTCTGTGAGTGAGAAAATCATTATGAAGAAAAACTGTGTCATATTCCATTCCCTTTGAGCGATGAACTGTGGAGAAAATCATCTTAGCTTGTCGTTTATCTTCAACATGAGAATCTCTTATCAGGCGAATTAATTTTGGCAGCTCGTTCTCATATTTCTTTACAATTTCAACAAGCACAGAAAGCTGATTGTCCTCCGTTTTCATTACATATTCTTCAAGTTCAGAAAAATCATTAAAGCTTTTTATCAGCGCATCTTTTATCATCTCGTGATTGTGGTTATATAAGTTTAACACATCAAAAAGCGAAGCTCCATCTTCAGCATAAAGATAAGAGTTCACATTACCCTCAAAATAAAGCGGCTGAGTTTTATGTGATTGTTCAACAAACTCAAATGCCTTTCCAAGCAAACCAAGATTGGTTCGCGCAATTGTTGCTTTCATTTGATTTGAATTTTTTCCACCAGAACCTTTTATCGGAAAAATTAAATGTTCATAGAGCATATTTTTCCACTTAAGAATTTCGCAAGCAAGATTTGCAATATCCTGTGGAAAGCGGAAACTTGTTGTAAGAGGAAGTGCAGTATAATCAACCTGCTCAAGAGAATTTATTGCATAACGCCACGAATAAATCTGCTGATGTGAATCACCGACAATAACTTTAATTGCATTCTGATTCAGAAATACATCAAGCATTGCAGGAGAAGCATCCTGACCTTCATCAAACAGAATGTAATCATAATTCAAAACAGGATTTTGTAATTGAAATTTTTTTAGATAGAAATCGTGCGTGATTTCAATTTCACCGCTATCCATTTTACTTAAGAACAGACGAGTTTGCTTTTCGATAAACTCATAATTCTTTGAAACAAAGTCATAAGCCACTGGATCTGAAATAACATCAAGATAATTAAGTTGATTAACTTTTCTTGCTGAGCTGTTACAGAAGTAACTCACAAACCGGTTGATATGATTTGCAGCGAAAAGCTCAAAATGTTTCTCTTTTCTACGGCGAAGTTTCAGTATCTCAGCTACTTCGTGAGTTTTATATCCATTTGATTTTAATGAATAACCATATTTATAAATAACATTTTTATAAGCAAGCGAGTGAGCCGTTTCTACTTTTACATTATCAAGTCCAAGTCTGCTGAATTTTTCTTCGGCTTCTGTTTTTACAGATTTGTTAAAAGCAAGATAAAGTATTCTGCTATTATTCGGTCGTGATTTTGAATATTCAATTATTGTTGTGGTTTTTCCCGAACCGGCAACAGCATTGATTTTAATATTACCACTTGAGTTAATAATGTTGTATTGCTCTTCAGTAAGCTTCATATGGTTAAGATTATTTTTTCAGATACAGATTGTTTAAGCACTGTTCAGAAGAAAGCTTGTAAATTTGTCACTTGAAAAATTGTTAAACATTAACATATTTCCATTTTCCTCTTGTGAACAACCAAAGCGTAAACAATCCCACAGAAGTTTCTGAAATAAAGATTGCCCAGAAAACACCTGAATATTCAAATCCCAATGCTTGTGAAAGAATGTATGCTAAAGGAATTTGTACAAGCCAGAAAAAAACAAAATTTATTTTTGTCGGTGTAACAGTATCTCCGGCACCATTGAAGGCTTGCACTGCTACCATCCACCAGGCATAAACAAAATAGGAATATGAAACTATTCTTAACCACATTCCACCTACGGAAATTACTTTCAAATCGTCTGAAAATATTCTGACAAGCGCCTCACTGTTTATGAAATAAACTATTGCAACACCGATAAGAAAAATCATATTCCAGAAACCAGTTATCCAGACAGATCGTTCTGCCCGTTCAGGTTTTTTTGCGCCAAGGTTTTGACCAACAAGTGTTGCAACTGCATTTGACATTCCCCATGCAGGCATCATTGTAAACATCATTATCCTTAGTGCAATTGTAGCGCCGGCAACAACTTCACTTCCGAAATCAGAAAGCAATCTCATTATAAAAATCCACGAAGTCATAGCAATTATCATCTGTCCTATTCCGCCGAGTGAAGTTTTCACGATTGTCTTGATAGTTTGCCAGTGTAAATGCAACTGCGAACGAAGCACTTTGATATGGTTAACTCCTCTGAACAAAAACCATAATTGTGTAAGAACACCAATTCCTCTGCCTATGTTTGTTGCAATTGCAGCTCCTTCAACTCCTAATTCAGGGAAAGGTCCCAAACCGAAAATCAACACCGGATCGAGAATGATATTTATTCCGTTTGCAATCCAGAGAACACGCATTGCAATTGCCGCATCTCCGGCTCCGCGAAAAATTGCATTGATAATGAACAGAAGCATAATAACTGCATTTCCCCCAAGCATCCATTGAGTGTAACGATAACCATGTTCAATTACCCAGGAATCAGCACCCATCAACGCAAGCAACTCTTTCGAATAAAATATTCCGGCTATTGCGAAAGGAAGTGAAATTAGAACAGCAAGAAAAATTGATTGAACTGCACTGATGCCTGCTTTCTGTTTTTCTTTTTCTCCGATTCTTCGGGCAACAATTGCGGTTACTGCCATCGACAATCCAATTCCTATTGAATAAAGCAGGAATAAGTATGTTTCAGTTAAACCAACTGTTGCGACTGCAGAAGGACCAAGCTTTCCAACAAAGAATATATCAACCACTGCAAATGTAGATTCCATTATCAGTTCAAGTATCATCGGAACTGCGAGGAGAAAAATTGCTTTGCCGATTTTTATTTCTGTATAGTCTGCTTCACTTCCTCTGATTGCATCTTTTAATTCATACCAGATAGAACTGGGTTTTTGATCCACAGGTTTATCTTTCTTATCCAAATCAATATTAAAATTTTCTTTCATAGAATATTCAGTTATAAATAAAATTTTCTTTGTGAAAACAAGAAACACTTTATTTTGCAGTTTTATCAGATAAAAGTTAAAAGATTTTTAACTTCGAGTTAAAAAATGCTTTCGTTAATTATAAACCAGACGGCGATATCGTTGGCAAATTACTAATTAACATTAAAGACAGGCTTTGAGAAATCCCCCGACATATCTAAAGTATTAAACATCAAAAAGGTGATTTATGATTTTATACCAAGCTGATTTACAGAAATTAAACTTTTTGTGGTTTCCTTTTCTTTCTGAAGGTTAGTATAATAAAAATGATTACCAAAGTTAGAATAATAAAAGGCCAGAGACTTACAAGAATAATTATGAACCAAAGCAATGCAGTCCAGCCATTTTCAAGTGCTTTAACAAGCTTTGAAGCGAAACCAAACGGCGAAGCAACTTTTTCATAAAAAGTAATTGTAAGACTACTCAGGGCAATTCTGTTTTTAAGATAATTCATTCGTCCTTCAAGCGATTCAATTTCTGAACGAAGATTTCCCATCTCTCTTTCGATATTTAGAATTTCATCAACACGAGACGCTTTTTTAAGAATTTCTTTGTACCGGGCTTCGAGTTCTTTCTTTGTTTTAATTCTTGCTTCTACATCAATAAACTCTTCTGTTACATCAACGGTGGAAATGTTTTTACTTTCAAGCTTTTCAACTGAAGAAGAAATTTTATCTATTAACAAATTAAATTTATCTTCTGGCACACGGACTTCTACGGTGTGCTCAACGCGGTCTTCAAAGTTGTAAACATTTTCATTTCCTATGTAGCCGCCAAGTTCTGTTACAGTGTTTTTTATGAATTTGTGAGTTTCTTTAACATTTGCAGTTTCAAAACGAATACTGCCGGATTTAATAATTTTTCTCTCTACAGAAGAAATATTGTTCTGCTCTGCAGAAATGTTTTTTGTTAAAACTTCCGGCTGAGCAAAGTCAGTGGAAATATTTTTTGAGTTGTCTGTTGAATTACACGAAGTCACAACAATTAGAATTGAAAACACAAAGCCGGTTAAAGCGGTACGGAATAAATTTTTTTGGTTGATCATAATAATTTCCTTGTTAATTTTTTATTAGCTTATACGGTTATAAGCAGGACAATGTTTCCGGATAGTTTTCGTAATTGAGCTCAAAGAACACTCTTTTAAATGAGGGGAACTTTATTGTCAATAAAAGCAAAACATTATTTCTTCTGACAGCAATCTAAATTTTAAGTTATCATTACCAACAAGTCCTTCTCTTTCTAAGAGAAGGATTAGGGTGAGTTCAAATAACAAGCTTATCTATCTCTTTCATTATCCTGTCAGTCTCAACCAAAGCAACTATAAATATTTGGTAGCAAGGGATTTCTTCAACAATTAATGTTCTTCCTTTGCGGTCTTTTAAAATTTTTTAAGTACTTCTTCCTGTAGCTAAAGTAGGCACTGTTTTTCATAACCACAAACTGTTTCTATCCTCTTTTTTCTTTAGCCAGCTTATAAAGCTCTAAATATTTCTCGGCAGATTTTTTCCAGCTAAAATCCAATTTCATTCCGTTCAATTGTATTTTTCTCCAGATGTCTTTGTGATTAAAAGTATTAACAGCACGCTCGACAGATTTGTAAAGCGCAAAACCAGTATAATCATAAAATGAAAAACCATTTCCGTGATCAAATCCGTGATAGTTTTCTTCATCCCAATCTTTAACTGTATCGGCAAGCCCACCTGTTTTTCTCACAACTGGAACAGTTCCATATTTTAAGCTGTAGATCTGGTTAAGTCCGCAAGGTTCATAACGCGAAGGCATTAGAAAAATATCTGCACCAGCTTCAATCAAATGAGAAAGCTCGTTGTTATAGCCAATATAAGCTGCAAGCTTTCCTTTTAGTTGTGATGATAAATAGCGGAACATCTCCTCATATTTATATTCACCACTTCCAAGTATAATCCATTGAGCATCGAGTTGCATTAAGTCATTTACTGCTTCGGCAAAAATGTCAAAACCTTTTTGAACAACCAGTCGCGAAATCATTCCGATTAAAGGACGGTTTTCATCAAAAGGCAGATAAAAATGTTCCATTAAAAATTTTTTGTTCTTGAGCTTTCCCGATAAATCATTCATAGAATATTTATAAGGAAGAAACTTATCGGTTTCAGGATTCCATTCATCATAATCAACACCGTTAAGAATTCCGTAAACATCTTGTTTTCTGTTTCTTAATATTTCGTGCAATCCGGCTCCGTATTCTGGAGTTAAAATTTCATGAGAGTATTTGTTACTAACCGTGTTAATTAAATCGGCAAACACAATCCCGGTTTTCATAAATGAGACTGAATTTTCGAATTCAACAGGTCCACCCGGATAATATAGTTCTGGTCTTATTTCAGCAGCATACAAAGTGGATTTAGAAAATCTTCCCTGATAAGCAATGTTGTGAATTGTAAAAACAGTTGCAGTATGATCGAACATTCTGTCCCAACTGTAATTATCTTTTATGTAAAGAGGAATTAATCCAGTTTGCCAATCATTACATTGTATTACATCGGGAGTCCATTGCAATCTCTGGAGAGTTTCTATTACACCTTTACCGAAAAGAATGAATCTTTCATCTTCATCGTGATCATTTGTGTAAATTGTGCCTCTGTTAAAGTAGTGCGGACAATCAATAAAATTTACTTCCACATTACTGTTCGGTAGTTTTGCCTGATGAAGATGAACTGATCGAACAACACCGTTAACGCGGATAAGCATCTCTCCAATATCCCAATTGTATCGGAGACCGTGTTTAGCTTCATCAATGAAAAGATATTTTGGAATAAATATTTTCACTTCACAGCCAAGCTTTTCAAGTGCTTTTGGAAGTGAGCCGGCAACATCTGCGAGTCCGCCGGTTTTTGCGTATGGAACGCACTCTGTTGATACAAATGCTATTTTCATATTTCCACTTTTTTAACTTAGTGTCCTCGTGTCTTTGTGGCGAGAGATTTTTTTTGCCACGAATACTAAAAGGCACAAAGAGAATAGATTATAAAATAATTTTATTTTCTTATGTGAATAATAAGATATAATAAATTAAATTTCACCTTGTAAGTTGAAAAGAGTTTTGGTGAATAAAAATATCAGACGAAGATTTTAAGAAGCTGAAGTTAAATTACCAAAACTTCATCTTTCAATAAGTTCATAATCAGAAAGGAATTAAATGAAAAAATTAATTAATGGTTTATCGGTTTTTTTTGAAGGTAGCAGTAGTAACAAACCAATAATTTTCATTCATGGTTTTCCATACGATCATACAATGTGGAAAACACAGATTGATGAACTAAGCAGGAATTATTTTTGTGTTGCTTATGACATTCGTGGTCTTGGTGAATCACCTGCCGGCGATGGTCAATTTACAATGGAACAATTTGTTGATGATCTTGAAATTGTTGTTAATGAATTGAAGCTTGATAAACCTGTAATCTGTGGTTTATCAATGGGCGGATACATTGCTTTACGTGCACTTGAAAGAATGCAGGATAAATTTGCTGCAGCAATTCTTTGTGACACTCGATCAGAGGCTGATAACAACGAAGGAAAACTTAAGCGTGCTGCTGCAATTAAAAGAATAAATTTAGAAGGACTTACTCCATTTACTTATGATTTTATCAGAAACTGTTTTGCAGATGAATTTAAGAATAACAAACAATCAGAACTAAAAAAGATAATAGAAAAATCATCTGAGTTTAATTCAATTGGAGTAAAAGGTTGTTTGCTGGCAATGCTAAGCCGAACAGATACAACACAGAGTCTGAGCAATATCAAAATTCCAACATTAGTTATTTGTGGAGAGAAGGATTCTCTTACTCCGCCATCGGTTATGAAAGAGATGTTTCATAAAATTCCAAATGCGGAATATGTAGAGATAAAAAACTCGGGACATATGAGTCCGATTGAAAATCCTGAAGAAGTGAACAAGGCGATAATTAGTTTTTTGAATAAACTCAGTTAAAGTTTTAAGAGGTAACTAATGAACGATTTTGCTCTTTTAATTCTTCGCACAATATCAAGTGCTTTTATGTTATTTGCACACGGATTACCAAAACTTAATCGTCTGTTTTCATCAGGTGAAATTAGTTTTGCTGATCCGTTAGGAATAGGAACAGTTCCAAGTCTTGCATTAGCAGTATTCTCAGAATTTTTATGTTCAATATTGATTGTACTCGGATTTTTTATGAGGGCTTCGCTTATTCCTTTAATTATTACAATGTTCGTTGCAGGATTTATTCATCACGCGGCAGATCCTTTTAGTCAAAAGGAAAAAGCACTTTTGTTTTTATTGATTTACAATTTAATACCACTGTGGTTTAATAACACATTTTGAATGATTTTTAT
>JAIMAZ010000094.1 GCA_023511695.1 Ignavibacterium sp. | reverse complement strand
ACTGCAATGCTGGTTATTTCCTTGAACCCGATAAAGAAACCAAACATTTTATCGGCAACAGGAACGCAAAATAGAAGTGCAATAATAGAAATCCATCTCAGATTAATTAACCACGCTAATCTTTCTTTAAGAGATGCAACTGTATGAAAAGGCAGTCTGGCGCTTTCGGTTGTTCTCAAATCAAATTTAATCATCGAAGAACTCATCAAGTTTTGTTTTGACTTGCGGAGATAATCCTTCACTAAAGTTTGTCGTAAATGGTTGAATGCCGATAAACATAAAATCCATCTGCTGATGGTTTAACAGAAAATCTTTTATCATTTTTATAGAAAAAGTATGTGTGCTGAAGCCGCTTTGGCTCACTTCTTCATCACTAAAGACTTTTATATCACCGGCATTTCCGTTCCAATCAGCGGCATCAATGAAGATTACTATCTGTGGGTTATAACTAATGATTTCCTGCAGATGATTTTCAGGATTTCTTTCTGCAAGTATGTAATGAGAATTCTTAAATTCTTTCTTTGATTTTAGTCTTTCAACTAATTTTAATCCTGCACCGTCATCAGCTCTAAGTTCATTTCCTAATCCAACAAATACTATTCTGTCATACTTATACTTTGAAAGCTCATCTGTTAAATGCGTAAAATTCATCTTCAACCACAATTTTATGACGGCACTTCGGACAAACTTCTTTAATCTGATCTTCTCTTCTGATTCTTGACTTAGCATAAGACGGTTCCAAATCAAAGTATTCTCTCTGGATATTTAATAAAAAGTTTGGATGCGCGTAAGCCTTTGCTCCAAGCCGTTCTCTGATCCATTTTAGCTGGTCAAGCGGTGCAATCATTGAACCGCACACTTCACATATCAGAATTTCTTTTTCAACGGTTTCAAGGATTGAGGCATCATTCTTATCCATAACTGAGAATGAATATTCTGTACTGAGCAAAACTCCTTTTTCAGTTATGCAATGCTCTTCACATTGCCCGCAGTGAATACACGACAAGTAGTTGATTTGTAATATTCTTAATTTTTTTTCTATTTCATCCTTAACAGTTATTGCACCAGCGGGACAAACCTGCGCACAGGTTCCGCAGCCAACACAATCTTCATTGTGATAGCGGGGAAATCCTCTGAAATCTTCTACTGGTTTAAGTCCTTCAGCAGGAAATTTTGTTGTATAGGGTTTTGAGAAGAAGGATGTTAGCGCTTCTTTTATTTCTCTTATTTTAGGAAGATACATTTTGATGCTCCAAACTTTTTATTTTCAAACTTCCACTTCTTCTTTTAAAGTTTCATCTTTAAGTTCTTTGTCTTCTTCGTATTTATCAACAACTGAAACATTTGCAAGAGGTATTCTGCTTCTGTGAGCCGCTCTTGCAACGGCGTGTGCGGCAGTTGGTGCCGCAAGAACAATGAACACAATTCCTATTAAAGCTTTAAATCCAAAGCTGGTGAAGCCTTGCATTACAATAACACCGAGAAGAATTCCCATTGAACCAAATGTAACGCACTTTGTTGCTGCCTGAAGACGATTATAGACATCGGGCAAGCGGATAAGTCCAAGCACGCCCAAAAAGTCAAACGCTATTCCGATGCAGATTAAAATAATTCCAATTGTATCAGTCATCTAATTGCCTCCCTTCCAGAATTTTTGAAAAGGCAAGTGTTGCTATAAGACTCAGCAATGCCCAGATCAGTCCTATATCTATAAAAAATGATTCGTTATAATAAATACTTAACAAAGCTGTTAATCCTATAATTAATATTCCAAGTATATCAACCGAAACAATTCTGTCTGCTACAGTTGGTCCGATAATTACTCTTATCAATACAAGCAATGAACTGAACAGAATTACATTTATCAATTTAAGCAGCAGTTCACCTTCATAAATAAAAAAGTTAAAGTAGAAGAACGCTGCAAAGATTATAAGTCCGATTGTCCATTTCAGAATTTTCATTCGAACACCTCCGTAAGGGTTTTTTCAAATCTGTTTCCGATTTCTTCGGTTGCTTCATCAATGTCCTGAGTTTTTACATTTATCCAGTGAATGTATAATTCCTGCTTATCTTTGTTCACATCAACGGTTAATGTGCCGGGAGTAAGCGTAATAGAGTTCGAAAGAACTGTAATCGCCGAATCTTTGTTAAGTTTTGTTTTTATTTTTACTATACCCGGTTTTATCGGAAGCATTGGATGAATAACAAGGTAAGCTACTTCAAGATTTGCTTTTATCATTTCCCAAACGAACTTCAATATGTAAAACAAAAAGTGAATGGTTCGTTTTACAGGATGTTGAGTTTTTTCTGTTGTAACTAAAAAGTGACCGGTTAAAAATGTTACCAGCAATGAAATTGCAATACCGATCAGCACTTCCTGATAATTTTTAATATCGGTGAGCGCAAACCAGACGAGCAGAGCAGCAACGAAAACGATAATTCTGCTTTTAGTTTTAGTTTCCATTCATACCTCCAAGAACAAGCTGAATGTATTCTGTTTTATCTGCAATTACTTTTACTACCGGGTCGAGAGTTACTTCCTGAATTCCCGGAACAACCATAAGACTTGTGGCAATACAAAGTACTGCAAGAATGATCATCGCTGTGTTCATTCGCCAGCCAACTTTATTTTCTACCGATTCAACAGTTGTTTCTCCTTTGAATCCATATCTCTGAACTTTCATAAATGATGCGAGTGTTAGCAAGCTGCCGATTATAGCAAACACTGCATACCAGGGTAATCCTGCCTGCAGAGCAGCAATTATAATTATTAATTTGCTGAAGAATCCGTTAAAAGGAGGAATACCTGAAATGGATAAAGAAGCAATCAGAGAAGTCTGTGATGTTGTTGGAAGAATCTTCATAAGATTTCCCATTTTCCTCAGATCACGCGTCCCGAGCGCCATTTCAACAGAACCGGCATTGTAGAACAAAAGTGATTTGAATATTGCATGATTGAATAAATGAAATACTGCACCAAGAATTCCGAGCGGAGTTGCTATTCCCATTCCAAGCAAAATATATCCAATCTGACTTATGCTGTGATAAGCAAGAAGGCGTTTCATATCCCATTGACCAATTGCAAGAAACACTCCGATGATTATTGATATTGTTCCAAGCACAAGAAATATTTTTGTGAAAATTTCAGGAGCGTTAAACACATTATAGAATATTCTGATTAGCACATAAATACCAAGAGCTTTAATCAATACGCCGGAAAGCATTGATGAAATTGGTGCCGGGGCAGATGAATGTGCATCAGGAAGCCAGGCGTGGAAAGGCATTGCTGCAGCTTTTAATCCGAAGCCAGCCATAAATAATGCACCAATCCAGAAAATAACTTTCTGATCATTTGTCGGAAGAACCTCCGCCACTTTAGCCATCGTTAATGTTGATGTGGCACTGTATGTAACTGCAATTCCTGCAAGAATTAAAAATGATGATACTGAACCCATCACAGCATATTTGAATGCAGCTTCAAACTCTTCTGCTCTGCTGCCGTAAGCAACAAGTGCAAATGCCGAGAAAAGTGCAATTTCCATGAAAACATAAAGATTAAAGAAGTCGCCAGTGATAATCACTCCGTTCATTCCTGTTACCAGCAGCATAAACAAGGAGTAATATTTCCAGTCCATTGAAAGATGACGGATATATTGTATCGAGAAAATCAGTGAAGTGAATGAGATAATACTCACCATCACGAGAATGAAAGAAGTTAATGCATCCTGAACGAGCACTATTCCATAAGGCAGAGACCATGCGCTCATTGAATAAGTTACGGTCTCATCTTTCATTGAAATAAAAGAGAACAGTGAAAGCACAAGTAAAGCAGTTGTTGCAATTACACTTAATATCACTGCCCAGTTGTCTTTCTTGCCTGCAATTAATGAAATTAGGAAAGCAGCAAGCAGCGGAATAATTATATAATAAGGAAGTATCATCCTTTTAATCTCCTTATCTGTGAGATATCGAATGTCTGATATTTTTCAAAAAGCTTTATAGCCAGTGCAACAAGCATAGCTGTGGTTCCCAGCTCGATTACAATTGAAGTGAGCACTAAAGCCTGTGGAAGCGGATCAACCATTTGTGCAACTTCTTTTCCTTTAGCAAGTATAGGGTAAACAGAGTCTTTACGATAAGCAAAAAGTATCAGAAGAAGGTTGACTGCATAGCCAAGTATTCCAATTGAGAGAATAATTTTAATTAAATCTCTTTTTGTAAGAACTCCGTATAATCCAACGAGCAGTAACAAAAAACAGAGAAGATAGACAATCATAGTTTATTCTCCTTTCACAATTTTTGAGCCTGCTAAAACCCAGACGACAAGAAACAGAGACATTCCGACTTTAATTCCAATGAATATATTTAGCGTAAGTATTGTGCCTGCACTAAGCAATGCAAACAACTCGCCTTTGTTCATAAAGTTTGCAAGAAATGCTCCTCCTAAAGAGATGCCAAGAATACCAATTACTAAAAATAAAGTTGCACTTGCAGATTCAAGGTCGTGCAGGAAACTAATATTAAGCCACTCTGAAGTAAACTTTCTTCCAAAAGCAAGCAGAACATTTAATAATGCTAAGGCGATTATTACTCCGCCAGCAAAACCACCGCCCGGAGAAAGATGTCCGTGGAAGATTATATAAATTCCATAAAGTAAAATCATCCAGACACTTATGCGGGTAACGGTTTTTACGATTAATGTCATTCCATCATTTTGCTGCATGACTTAACTCCGTTTTATCTTTTTTGGATTTGGATTTTATCCTGAGTATTGTAAATGCACCGAGTATAGCTGTAAACAAAACTGTAATTTCACCGAGAGTATCGTATGCTCTGTAGTCAAGAATAATTGAGCTGACAAGATTTGCTGCACCTGTATCCTTCGCACCGTTTTCAAGATAATATTGTGAAGTTGTCATTAGCGGTTCACCAAACGGAGGAAGAAGCTCAAAAACTGAAACACTGAAAATAAAAATTGCAGCAAGTGTTATAACCGTAACCCCGGCAAGTATTTTATTAATTCTTGATGGCTCTTCTATATGATAATCCTTTCCTAAAAATGCTTTAACAAGAATAATGAGAGCAAATATCTCAAAGAGAAACTGCACTATTGCCAGATCAGGTGCCTGAAGGAAAAGGAATGATAGAGATACTCCCAGTCCGACAACACCAATTGCAACAATTGAAGAAAGAATATCCTTCATCTCCAGGGCAGCAATTGAAGCGATTATCATTACGATAAGAATAAATATTAACCAATACTCTACGGGCATTTAATCCTCCGTGAAAAAATTTCCAGAATAACAGGATTTTCAAAGAATCTGTTTAGTCAGTTTAATTTTTCGTTTAAGTCATCCTTCGACAAGCTCAGGATAACATTAAATGATTGCCATATTGAGCTTGTCGAAATGTGACAAATAAATAGAACAATCTTTCAAAGAATAAAATAAGTTATTTAAACAACCAGCATTATTATCAAAAACCCAACAACTATGTAAAGAACATAAAGCTGAAGCTGACCGGGATGAGCTTTCTGCAAATATCCCGAAAATGAAAAAGTAAATTCTCTTCCCATCTCGTAAAGATCGAAATACTTTTTCTCAGCATAATTATAAATTGATTTCAGCAAAGTGAAATTTCTTACTTCATTATAAAACCCTGTTCCTGCTATGCGAAATTTTTCCAGAGCAGGCATACCACCAACATAGACATCATCATATCTCACTTTTGCAGTTAAACCATAAATCAGCAATCCCAGTAAGAATGCAAATGCAAATAAAAGAGTGATGATAATAGGATCATATAATCCTGCAAATGATGGAATGCTCATACCCGAAGCTTCAACAACCGGATAAATAAAATATTTTAGAGGCAGAGCAGCTGCCAGGATTCCGAATAAGATACATAATGCTGATAGCAATCCGGTTGATAACCACTGATTTGCAGGAGCTTCTTTTATGCCTTTGTAAATATCTGGTCTTCTTCCAAGAAATGCTGCGTGCAAGAATTTCATAAAACTTGCAAGTGTAAGTGCACTTCCAAAAACTGCTATGATGATGCAGACAAGCAGCCACAATTGATAACCGGCACCAAGTGTTGAGGTTTTTTCAATCAATCCCTAGTAAATCATCCACTTTGAAAAGAAACCATTGAAAGGTGGAATACCTGAAATTGATAATGCACCGATCAAAGCCATCAGAAAAGTGATGGGCATATTCTTTCCAAGTCCACCAAGATAATCTAGTTCTGCAGTTCCGGCTCTTTTCTCAACTGAGCCAAACGACAAAAACAAATTTGATTTATAGATTGTATGATTAATCATATGAAACAGTCCACCGGCAAAAGCAAGAACGTTTCCGCTTGCAACTCCCATCACCATATAACCAACCTGGCTAACAGCATGATATCCAAGAAGCCTGTATCCATTATGCTGAACCATCGCCATCATTACTGCAGATATTACAGTTAATGCACCGAGAGAAATCAATATCATATTTATCAAAGGATAAACCACAAATAATGATGTTAGCATTTTAGCAAGCAGAAAAATCCCAAGCAGTTTGTCGAGTGAAGCTGGAAGAAATGCTGCACTTTCAACAGGTGAATTCTGACAAAAATCAGGAACCCACGTATGTAAAGGAAATGCACCGGCTTTGGCAAATGCAGCAATCAATAAAAAGATAAATGCAATGTGTGCATACTCTCCCTGTAAAGGAATTTGTGGATTACTCAATGACCATCCAGTTGCCGGAGAAATCAGCCACATTATTACAAGTCCCATCAAAAGAAATGCATCGCTTCCGCCGATGATGATGAAAGTTTTCTTCGCAGCTTTAGGCGCATCGTGAGTTTTGCCCATTGTTGCGAACAGGTAAAGAGTTAATCCGCTCAATCCCCAGAATACCAAAAATGACAAAGCGTGTTCACTCAAAACAACTGCATTGCAGAATGAAACTGTAATAGGATATAGGAAGAAAAATCTTTTCTCTGAATTTTTATCAAGTCCGTTTAATGAAAAGATAAGAATGATAAAGCTGAGAATCTGAATAAAGGCAACAACAAATAAACCGAGTTGATCAAGAGAAAATATAATCTGCCCGAAGTAAGCAAATGAATCCATCTGACTTTGATAGAACAAATAAACCATTACCAGTCCGAAAGCGAGTGCAAGGAATGTTAAAACTTTCCGTAAGAATGCAGGAAGGAAAAGATTAATAAATCCGACTGCAAGCGGTACAATGAGAAACAGGAGTAATTCGTTAATTATCATTTCATTTGCCTCCTGAGCTGTTCAGTTTTTTCACGTGAGAGCTTTAAAAGATCTAATTGATACGGTTCGTTATTCTTATCCCGGATTTTTAATGACCTTTCTGTGCAGCAGTAACAGGGATCAACTGCAGCGAGAGTTATAAGAGCATCAGCAACAGAAATTCCTTTGCAAGATGCTTTGAAAGTCGGGATGTTCACATAGCTTGGTGCGCGAACCTTGTGTCGAACAGGTCTGTTCGTTCCGTCAGTTCTTACATAGTGAAAAACTTCTCCGCGAGGTGCTTCATATCTTCCGATACCTTCTCCGGGAGAAATTTCTTTCACATTATTTAATATCCCGCCGTTTACTGTTTTTAATTTTTCAAGACATTGTTTGCAAATTTTTATTGATTCAAAAGTTTCTAGCAGTCTTACAACTGTTTTGTCGAATACATCACCGTTTTCAGTAACTATTATTTTAAAATCAACCAGACCATATGCATCATTTGGTTCATCTTTTCTAACATCAATCGGAACTCCAGATGCACGCGCAGTTGGACCGACAGCACAAAAATCAATCGCATCTTTTTTAGTGAGAACTCCAACACCTTTCAATCTTGATTTCAGAACAGGATCATCATTAGCAGCTTTTGCAATCATCTCAATTTTCTTTTCAATCTCATCCATAATATCCAGGAGGCTTTTCACTTTTTCAGGATCAACATCTTTAGTAACACCGCCAACACGCATCATTCCGTAATGATTTCTGTTGCCTGAAATTATTTCAAACATTTGCAGAACGGGTTCGCGGTATTTCCAAGCCCACATCCAGAGAGTATCATAACCGATAAAATGTCCCGCAAGTCCGAGCCATAAAAGGTGGCTGTGAATTCTTTCAAGCTCTCCGATAAGTGTTCTTATGTATTTTGCGCGTAAAGGAATTTCGATATTATCAATATCTTCGATTGCATGAACACAGGCTATTGGATGAGAAGTTGAGCAGATTCCGCAAATACGCTCTACAAGGTAAATTGATTGTGTAAAAGTTTTTGATTCGGAGATAAATTCGTGACCGCGATGCATCCATCCGATTTCAAGATCAATATCAACAACTGTTTCACCATCAACTACAAGTGTAAAATATTCCGCTTCCTCAAGTAGCGGATGATAAGGACCAACAGGTATTACATTTTTATCCATTGCTTCTCCATTTTCTAAGAGGCACTTTAATATTTTGCGGATGATTTAGGGTTAATAGTGGTTCTGGTCTTGGATGACCTTCGAAAGTTATTCCGAGCATTTCTGACATTTCTCTTTCAATCCATTCCGCACCGCGAACTATCGGTGTTATTGAATTCATTTTCGGATTGTTTTTATCCTTCATTACAACACGAGGGCAATAATAATCTCCTGTTTTATCGTGTGAGAAATGATACAGAACTTCGATTCCCCTGTAAGTATCTGTTGCAGTTGCAGTAGATAATCTGCAGCCAAGTTTGTTGAACAGATAGTCAGCAACTTCAATTATGTTTTCATTACTGACTTCAAAATAAAGTCTTTTTTGCTTTTCAATCTTTGACAGGATTTTGTTTCCCATCAAGGAAATAAATTCATTGTAGTTATGCATTTAACACTCCTACAAGTTTTACTATTCCTTCGATCATTGCTTCAGGTTTTGGCGGGCAGCCGGGAATGTAGAGATGAATCGGAATTACATCTTCTCTCTTTTCTACTGTATTGTAGCTGTCCTTGAAACAGCATCCCGAAGCCGGACAAGTACCAACTCCAACTACAAAACAGGGTTTTGCAGCTTGTTCGTAAATCTTTTTTACCTGCGGTGCAACTTTCTGATTGATTACTCCGCTCAGCAGGATTACATCCGCATGACGAACCGAACCGACAAGTTTGATTCCGAATCGTTCTATGTCATACTTCGGAGTAAGCAAGTCGAGTATTTCAATATCACAGTTGTTGCACGGCGATGCACTCATATGATAAACCCATATTGATTTTGCAAGCCGTTTGTTATACCAGCTCATTTATTACCTCTATAATTAGAAATATTTCTCCGTGTAACTCAATGTTGCCTCTGTGGTTCTCTGTGAAATTTTTCCTGCACAGAGTTTCACCGAGAAGACACCGCGAGCCACAGAGTTTTTAATAGCCAAATACTGCCAGCACTATTGCAATCAACACAAGTGGTGTTGCATACTTCCAGAAGAAGTTAAGTGCTGTATCAATTCTGACTCTGGGATTTGTGTTTTTGATAATTATTATTTAATGTTCATGGTGGAGCGGATTTTTTATATTGATATGTTTTATTAGATTTATAATGATATTTTATTTATGGTTTTTTAATTGGAGGGCTTGGCGATATTC
>JAIMAZ010000093.1 GCA_023511695.1 Ignavibacterium sp. | reverse complement strand
GCTTATACTATTCGACCTAAAATCCATAAACTATTACCTGAATTTATGGATGACTTTCCTGATTTGATTAAAATGAAATCATCAGAACTTACGAGTGAAAAAATTAATTGGGCTGAGGCGAGTGACTCGTTGGAAATAAATCGAGTTGTTGAAGAAGTTGATTGGTTGAAACCAGGTGAAATTAATGCACAAATTGTATTAAAAGATTTTTTGGACAACAAATTTGACAGTTATGCCGAAGACAGAAATGATCCGAATAAGAATGCTCTATCAAATCTTTCACCTTTTTTGCATTTCGGACAAATATCTGCTCAGAGAGTAGCACTTATAGTCGAACAGTTTTATCGGAAAAATCCTTCAGCATCTGCATTTCTTGAAGAACTAATTGTAAGAAGAGAATTATCTGACAACTACTGTTATTTCAATCCTAAATATGATTCTTTTGAAGGTTTTCCTGAATGGGCAAGAAAAACCTTAAACGAACATAGAAAAGATAAGCGCGAATACATTTATTCACTTGAAGAGTTTGAAAAAGCAAAAACTCACGAAGAATTATGGAATGCTGCTCAAATGGAAATGGTTACGTCAGGCAAAATGCACGGATATATGAGAATGTATTGGGCAAAAAAGATTCTTGAATGGAGCAAAAGTCCCGAAGAAGCTTTAAGTATAGCAATTTATCTCAACGATAAATATGAATTAGATGGCAGGGACCCGAATGGTTATGTTGGTTGTGCCTGGTCTGTTGGTGGTGTTCACGATCGTGCATGGACGGAAAGACCCGTATTTGGTAAAATCCGTTATATGAATTTCAACGGAGCTAAAAGAAAATTCGATGTTCAGTCTTATATAAATAAATTCCTTAAGTAATTAACAAGTTATTTTTTCAAAAATATTCTCAAATTGGTGCAAATTTTCTTCCCTTAACCCTCATTTTATTCATTTATTCAAAGAATTTAATCGGTATAATCTTTGGGCAAAATGAATAACTTTAATTAACGGGATTCTGGATTCATTATGGCCAATTATGAAAAATTATTCTCAAAAACTGCAGTTAAAACTTACCATTGAATTTGCAATTTTCTTTATTATAGTTTCAGCTGTTATCTATGTTTTTACTACAGATAAATTTGAAACTGACCTCAGGGAAAAATTTGAATATAAAGCTTCCATTTTTGCAAACTACCTTGAACAAAATCCTCAATTCTTTTGGACTGATTCAATCGATAATAAAGATTTACTTGTAAAATTAGCTCAACTTAATGATGCTGAATATTTAGTAATTGAAAACAGCAGAGGCAGACTGATTGATGCAATTAATCTTGATGTTGCTGAAAAGTATTTGTACATAAGATCTGATATTGACGGAGGAATTTCTGTTGATAAACAAATTTATCGTACAGCTAAACCTATTTATCCGACAAAAATTCTTGCAGGAAAATTTTATGCAGGATTTAAGGCGGCTGATCAAATTTCAAAACTTGAAAGAATAAAATTATTAACAGCATTATTTAGTTTAACAATCCTTCTGACAGGAATTATAATAACTTACATCTTAAGTCTCATTTCATTTAGACCAATAATTGCAATCATAAATGCATTAGACAGAACCATTAAGGGAAACTATACTGTTAAAATAAAATACGAAGGCAAAAACGAATTAGGTTTGCTAGTTGAAAAAATTAATGATGTACTTGATGAGCTTCAGAAAAAAGCTGAGAATAACGAAATACTCGATCAGAAAATTGCAGATGTTTTGCGCGATAAATTATCTGAAGTAGGTGCTGAAATATCTGAACAGGAATATGCAAAAAGAATTTTAAGAAAAAGTGAAGAACAGTTTAAACTTCTGTTTGAAAATGCTCCAATCGGAATGGTGATAATTTCATCAGAAGGAAGAATTATAAGCATAAATAAATCCTTCTGTGATACACTTGATTATTCTACTGATGAATTACTTGGTGTCCCTATCAAATATCTTTTCGAGAAAGATGAAATTCCGTTCTTCATCACAAAGAATAGTAAAAATGAAAGTGTAATCAGAATATCTGATATCAATGCTGAAAAGAAACTTATCAAGAAAGATGGAAAAGAAATTAATGTTATTGTGAAATCAGTTGGTGTTGAAGACGATAACGGTGATGTAGATCATTACATTATGCAGCTTTTGGATATTACAGCAATCAAAAATGCTCAGCAGGAATTAATGAAAGCTCTTGAAGGGGCGGAACAATCAGATAAACTTAAAACTGCTTTTCTTGCTCAAATGTCTCATGAGATCAGAACTCCGCTTAATGTGATTCTTACATCTATTTCTCTGTTTGAAGATCTCATTCCTCAGGGTGATGATGAAATGAAAGTAATTCTTGATTTTGTAAAAAGTGCCAGTAAACGATTGCACAGAACAATTGATATGATACTAAATATGTCTTCTGTTCAGAGTGGCAATTATAAACCATACTATGAAAGTTTCAGTTTGTCTGATGACCTTAAAAAATTAACTGAAGAATTCCGTTCTTTAAGTGAGGATAAGGAACTTACATTAAACTTTACAAATCTTGCAGGAAGTACATTTATCACTGCTGACCGCTATACAGTTAATCAGATATTTCAGAATCTAATCGGAAATGCAATTAAGTACACTCAAAAAGGATTTATTGATGTTATTTTAAGAGAGCAGCCAAATAAAAAACTAAAAGTTGAAGTTAGTGATACAGGAATTGGAATGAGCAAAGAATATCTGCAAAATATTTTCACTCCATTTTCTCAGGAAAACATCGGACATAAAAGAGAGTACGAAGGAAATGGACTTGGATTAGCTTTAGTTAAAAAGTATGCTGAAATAAATCACGCTGAAATCCACGTTGAAAGCGAAAAAGGTAAAGGTTCAGTCTTTTCAGTTGTATTTGAAAGAGAAATTGACCTTTCAATTCTAAAAAATATGGATAGCAGCAAAACAGTAGAGAATAAATAGTTCACATTAAACTCTCTGTCTATCATCTTCATTATATTTGCACACCGATTATTCTATAAAATAATTTCAAAGGTTCGTTAAATGTTTAAAGTTGTATTAATTAAAGGTGATGGAATCGGGCCAGAAATTTCCGATGCTGTTGTCAAAATATTTGAAGATGCAAAGGTTCCAATTACCTGGATAGAAAAACAAGCTGGTTTAAATGTTATTGATAAACATCCTACAGGAATTCCTGATGATACACTTAATGCAATTCAGGAGTATAAAGTAGCTCTAAAAGGTCCTACAACAACACCTGTTGGAACAGGTCACAAGTCTGTTAATGTTACACTGAGAAAATCGCTCGAACTTTATGCTAATGTAAGACCTGCAAAATCTTTACCCGGCGTAAGAACAAGATTTGACAATGTTGATTTGATAATTGTTCGCGAAAACATAGAAGATACTTACGGCGGAATTGAGCATCATCAAACCGCTGATGTGGCACAGGGATTAAAACTTATTACTCGTCCTGGCTCAATAAGAATTGCAAAGTATGCGTTTGAAATGGCAAGACTTTATGGAAGAAAAAAAGTTATGGCAGTTCATAAAGCAAATATTCATAAGCTTACTGATGGTCTTTTCCTCAAATGTTTTTATGAAGTTGCTGCTGATTATCCTGATATTCAATCCCGCGATTTGATCGTTGACAATACTTGTATGCAGCTTGTAACAAATCCCGAAAGATTTGATGTTCTCGTGTTACCAAATTTGTACGGAGATATTGTTAGTGATCTATCTGCAGGCTTGGTTGGAGGTTTAGGTGTAGCTCCGGGTGGTAATATCGGAGATGATGTTGCAATATTCGAATCGGTTCATGGTTCGGCACCGGATATTGCCGGACAAGGAATTGCTAATCCGACTGCTCTCTTACTTTCCTCATTTCAAATGCTTCAGCATATCGGACTTCATCATACAAAAAACAGAATAGAGAAAGCTCTTATTGAAACTTTGAAAGATGGAATTAAAACCAGAGATCTTGGTGGTAAAGCCGGTACAATGGAATTTGCAGAAGCTATAATAAATCATCTCGAACCGCCAGCTAAAGATGAATTCAAGGAACCTTCACCGCTTCGGATATTGAGTGATTTACTTCCAACTCATAAAGAAGTAGTTGAAGATTGTCACGGTATCGATATTTTTGTTGAGAATCCTTCAGGTATTCCAAAAATGCCTGAACAGGTTGGAAAATTAAAACTTAAAATGATATCTAACAGAGGAACTAAAGTATATCCCGGTCCAATGCCCAAAATCTGGCTAGTTGATCATCACAGATGCAGATATGTTGCAAGAGATGATAATGACAATCTTATCAATATAGGTGATGATGAAATTTTTGACCTTATCAGAGAAATTTCAGCGAGTGGAATTAAATGGATGCACATTGAAAAACTACAACTATTTGATGGAGAATTGGGTTATTCAAAAGCTCAGGGAGAGTAAAAACTCCCTGAGATTAAATCTTTACTTTTGTTTTCAATTTCTTTAATTCTATTAATTCATTCACTATTTTTACTCCCCAAAATTTTTGATTGAGCAATGAGCAAATACAAAGTACTTTTATTCTATAAATATGTTGATGTAAATAATCCGGAAAAAATTGTTGAAGAACATCTATCCTGGTGTACTCGGAATGATATTCGTGGCAGAGTATTTTTTGCTAAAGAAGGTGTTAACGGCACTGTTTCGGGTATAACAGAAAATATAGAAAGATATAAAACACACTTAACAAGTTATCCTGAATTTTCAGATATATGGTTTAAAGAGGATGAAGCAGAAGATCACGCATTTAAGAAAATGCATGTCAGGTTAAAAAAAGAAATTGTTCACGGTGATCTTGAGGATGTGAAACTTGAGCACGGAGGCAAAAAACTTTCACCTGAAGAATTGCTGAAATTCTATGAAGAAGGAAAAGAATTTGTTATTGTGGATGCCAGAAACTGGTACGAGAGCATGATAGGAAGATTCAAGAATGCCATTACTCCTCCATTAAAAAATTTCCGTGAATGGAAAAAATATGTTGATGAAGAATTAATTAAGTTTAAGGACAAACCCGTTATCACTTATTGCACAGGTGGAATCAGATGTGAGAAAGCATCAGCATATCTTGTTGAGAAAGGATTCAAGGAAGTTTATCAGATAAATGGAGGGATTTTCAATTTTATTAAAAAATATCCGGATACTTATTGGGAAGGCGGAATGTTTGTTTTTGATGAACGAAGAGTTGTTATCCCAAACTCAAAACCCGAACTTAAACATATAGCCAAGTGTTATTTCTGCGGAGAACCGACTTCTTATTACATCAATTGTCACAATGTTGATTGCGATAAAATCATTGTTTGCTGTCACGATTGTAAGGTGAAGAATGATTACTGTTGTTCAGAAGAATGCCGTAGAAGTCCAAACAAGAGAAAAGTTTATCACGGATAAGTTATTTAATTGCTCTTAGTTTGAAGTAAACTTCTTCAGGTGAGAATATTCCTGCAAAAAATCTTTCGTAAATGACGGGTTCAATATTTACTATTAAATCCATCCATTTAAGTACAGGAAAATGTGAAGTGATAAATTTCTTCTCGAGCACTTCAAACTGTGCTCCGGTCTCATAGTTAGTTCTGTGACTTAATTTCCATTTTTCATAAAACTTTAATTTACGATTTCCGATAAACTCATAATTATCAAACGTCCTTATCGAAAAAGGAATTTTATGGTCTGGATCTCCAAAATATTTTGTGTTCAGAAAGAAAGGAGCATAAACTATCAGAATTCCGTTTGGCTTAATAATTCTGTAAAGTTCAGTTATTGTTTTATTAAAATTGTTAACATGTTCCAGTATATGGGAAGCAAAAATCTCATCAAAAGTATTATCTTCAAAAGGATATGGAAAAGAATTTATGTCGTGAATTTGATTGCCGCCATAATCCACGATATCAAGATTTATATATCCTTCTCTTATATCTTTCCCGCAGCCGAGATTTAGTTTTTTCATCATCCGTGCATTAGTGGTTTATTTTGTAAATTTTTAATGATTTCAGCTTCAATTTCGGTAAGTTCATCAAGGCGTTTTTTGACAACATTTTCATCAAAATAGGTTTTAGCTAATCTCACGAAAGTAACATAATGACCTGCTTCGGAATCGGATAATTCTTTATAAAACTTTCTTAGCTCCTGGTCATTAATATTTTCAGCTAAAATTTGAAGTCTTTCACAAGAACGGGCTTCAATGATTCCGGCGGTAAGTAATCTGTCAAGCATTCTTTCAGGTTCGTTTTTATTTACGAAAGATAAAAGCTTTTTGGCATATTCATCGCCTTCATCTCTTCCTAATGTAAGTCCCATTTTCTCCAAAATTTTTATGACTGAACGGTAATGCCCAATTTCCTCCTCAACCAAATCGGACATTGAAAAAGAGATCTCTTTTTTATCATAATAGGTTGAAAGTAAGCTTATACCTGTACCAGCAGCTTTCTTTTCGCAGTGAGCGTGGTCCATAATAACTAAAGGCAGATTTTCCAGAGCAACCTTAATCCATTCAGCGTTAGATTTATTTTTTAGACAGAGCATACACAAAATTAGTAAAGAATATGAATAAGTAGGGCATAAAAAAACCCGACTTTGGAAGTCGGGTTTAATATAGAAACAATATGTTTAATTGGTTACCATTTCGTCCAAACCGTTAATTTTCAGCTCTTCGACTTTTAGTCTGGCAACTCCTCGGCGCATAAGACCTAATTCATGAGCGGCAGCCTTAGATAAATCCAGATCTCTGCCTTCAATGTAAGGACCTCTGTCGTTAATCCTAACAACGATTGATTTTCCGTTTTTAGGATTGGTTATTTTTAATAAAGTGCCAAACCTAAGACTTTTATGAGCTGCGGTATAGGACATTTGGTCGAATTTTTCACCATTTGCTGTCTTCCTGCCATGGAAACCTGGTCCGTACCAGGAAGCTACCATTGTCCCGAGATCAACATAATCAACAAGTTCCGGGTCAACGCTTGGTAGTTTTGTTTCTAATGAGATCTCTACGGCATCCGTGGTTGGTAATGCTGGTGTTTCATCGTCTGTAATTACAAATGTAAAACCAACCAACGCTATAAATACCAGAAATAATAACGCTTTTACAATCGATCTCAATAAGTACCTCACTATTTGTTTAACATAACTTACGCTACAAATTTAACCCGACATTGCTGGCAGAACAATTTACTTCTTCACATACACCCTTTGTATGGTTACACCTTAAATATTCGACTTTAATAGTATATAGGTCAAATTTTAATAGTAAATTTCCGGAATGACCTCTTTGGCACTTTTAAAACTTATATTTGTATAAGCTTTTAAAAACCGGAGCGACTATGTTACCAAAAAATCTTTCGTCATTTGCAAAAGTTATTCCCCTGATCTTATTAAGTTTCATTCTTACAGCTTCCTCCGATTTCGAAACCACCAATAGGCAGGATGAACCTCAATTCTATCTTTCAAATTATACAACATTCTCTCCGGGCGATGAAATTACCATAAATTTCAATACTTATAGATTATCCGATAATAGGATTACCTGCAAATTGCTTAAAATTAACGACATTGAGAGCTTTTTTAATAAATTAAGTGAAAATAGTCGTTCATATAATTTTGATGTTTGGAGTAAGGATAATGAGTTGTTACTGAATTACACAAAATTGGTCAGGGAATGGAAAGCACAAGTACAATCTACCAGTTATTATAATAACCTGAAAGTTGGTAAGGTAGATGAACCAGGGGTTTACATACTTCAGGTATTAATTAAGAATTCAGTGGCTTACTGTCCTATAGTAGTTACAAATAAAGCAATCGTATTAAAAAACTCTGCAAGCAATATTTTAGCATTCTTAGCAGAAGCCAAATCCGGAGATATTATTGGCAAAGTAAAATTTAAATTCTATAAGGGAAAGGATTTAGTGTTTGAAGGTAATCCGGATAAGGATGGAATTTTATTTAGGAAAATTCAATTTAATAGTTCTGAGCAGAAAGCTATTCAAATTTTTTCGATCACTGATGACGAAATTGTGGTTTATAACCCTTACTATTACTTCGGGCAGCAATATTCAGATAAGATAATTGCCTACATTTATACAAATCAGCCGGTTTATAGGCCAGCACAGGAAGTAAATTTCAAAGCAATTTTAAGAAGAGTTGCAGAAAATGAAATGGAAAATATTCCTGATAAAAAGGTTTCGGTTTCAATAAAGTCGCCTAAGAATAAAGAAGTTTATTCAAGTGAATTAACCACAAATGAATTCGGAACATTCTCAGATAAATTTCTTCTTGATGAAGAGGCCGATTTAGGAAACTACTCAATAATTATTTCTCTGAATGAACAGGAATTTTACGGTTCATTTTCTGTCGAGGAGTACAAAAAGCCGGAGTATAAAGTAAACATTAATTTGGATAAAAATCAGTTTTCGGCAGGAGATGAAATTTCGGGAACCGTTTCTGCTGATTACTATTTTGGTTCACCAGTTCAGAATGCCCAGGTTGAAGTGAACATTTACAGAGAAACATTCTGGCGTCCTTGGTGGTATTTTTCTGAATATAGATGGTTCTATCGAAGCTTTGAAAAATGGAGCCCTTACTACCGGATGAACAAAGAACTTATTCAGCAATTAACTGGTGAACTTGGCGAAGATGGGAAATATCATTTCTCTTATCCTATAGAAGAAAAAATTGATCAGGACTTTAGATATTCCATCATAGCAATTGTTACTGATGCTTCCCGAAGAGCTACGGAAGGAACCGCAGAGTTTTTCGTAACCAGAGGAGCTTTCTCAATCTCTACTTCACCCGAGAAATATTTTTTCGAGAAAGACTCTAAGGTTAAAATCAGAGTTAATGCATTTGATTTTAGTGATTTACCAGTTAAGACACACTTTAAAATTGTAGTTACTTATCCTGATGATAAATTAATGCGTCCCGGAATCTTAGCTGATACAATTTCAGGTAGTACAAACGATAGGGGAGTTGCTTTAATTGAGTTCATACCCAAATGGAATATTTCAGGTTATTATAAATATTCCGTTATTGCTTACGATGACAATGGCCGGGAAATCTCCGCTTCAGGCAGTTTCTTTATTGGTGATTACAGACACTACTATTACAACAGAACATCATCGGGAATAGAAATAGTGACTGATAAAGAAGCTTATGATAATGGAGAAACATTTAGTGCAATTGTTTTTGTACCTTTTGAAAATCAGGAATTACTCCTGACTTATGAAGGTGATGATATTATTAATTACAAAAAAATCACTGTTGAGAATAATTCATTTCAGATCAAAGAGAAATTAACTGATAAATTTTCACCAAGCTTTAATCTTACAATAAACTTTATCAGAAACAGAACACTTTACACAACTACCAAAATGGTAGGAGTCTTACCAAAAGAAAAGTTTCTTAATATTGAATTAACATCATCAAAAGAAAGATATAAACCAGGAGAAAAAGCTTTATACAAAATTTTAGTTAAGGATAATAAAGGAAATCCTGTTCGCAATACTGAGCTTTCATTCGGAATTGTTGATGAAAGTATCTATGCAATTAAAGAAGATCAAACACAACCGATAGAAAATTTTTTCTATTCGCCGCGATATTCTTATATACCTGTTTATAATTCGTTGCAAGGTAACAGATTCAACACAAGAAGCAGAACAGCAACATATCTTGAAATGAATTACTATGATTCTGAACTTGATAAAGTTCCAGATGAACCCAGAAGTCTAGGGAGCTTCAAACTCTATGGT
>JAIMAZ010000092.1 GCA_023511695.1 Ignavibacterium sp. | reverse complement strand
CTGCGGCACAGATCGATAAATTTATTTCAGAAACTGAAATACTTCTTGACCATTTTTATTTTACTGAATCATCTGAAGCAAATCTTCTGAGAATAATTCAGAACCAATATGATATTTCATTCTTCATATCTGATTTACTCAATTATCCTCATCATCTCGAAATTCTGATTTCCGTTTCGGTTCACAGCAATTATCTCACTGATATTTTGGTTAGGAATCCTGAATATTTTTATTGGGTAGTAAATCCTGATATTCTGAAATTCAGACCAAATGAAAAATATTTTAATGAAGTTGTTCGCAATTCTACCGAAATATTTAAAAGCTTTGAAGCAAAATTAAATGCTCTCAAAAATGTGAAGAAGAAAGAAATCCTTCGAATCGGATTAAGAGATTTTTACAGATATGATGATTTGATTGCAATAACAAATGAACTTTCACAGCTTGCAATTGCAATTTCCTCAAAACTTTTTTCACTTTGCTTTAAGGAGATTTTAAGCAAACACAAAATTGAAAAAGTTAACCGTAAATTTTGTGTAATTGCCTTAGGAAAACTTGGTGCCAATGAGCTGAATTATAGTTCCGACATTGATTTAATTTGCTTTTATGATAAAAACACTCTGATTGATAAAAAAATTTATTTTAATGAAATAATTTCAGAAACAATAAAGCTCTTTATTGATTCATCAACACGTATTACTTCAAACGGATATTTGTATCGAGTGGATTTTCGTCTAAGGCCAGACGGAAGAAATAGTCCTCTTGCAAATTCGCTGGCTGAATACATCAGATATTACGAAACACGAAGCGAAGACTGGGAAAAGCAAATGCTTATTAAAACCGGATTTCTTTGTGGAAGCAAAAGTCTTTATAAAAAGTTTTTTGATTTTAAAGAAAAAATAGTTTTCAACTCACCTGTAGTTAATTCGCCAATCATTCAGATAAAAAAACTTAAACAAAGTCTTGAAAAAAGAGTTGCGGATGACAACATTAAATTATCTTCCGGCGGAATTCGTGATATTGAATTTTCTGTTCAGGCACTGCAAATGCTGAATGGGAAAAAATATTCATCACTTCGTGCAAGTGGAACGCTTGAAGCAATAAACGCTCTTAATCAAAATAAAATTATATCTGAAGAAGAAACGGTTCTTCTTTCGAATAGTTATAAAATGTACAGAAGAATTGAACATTATCTTCAGCTGATGAATGACAGACAAACACATTCTATTCCTGAGACCGGAGAATTGCTTGCAAAGATTGCTTTTTATCTCGGTTATAAAAACACAGATGAGTTTAAAACTGAATTAAGCACAATCAGAAAAAGAGTTGCTGAGTTTTATAAGTCGCTCACTCAACTTGAAGATGGAAAGACTTCTGAATTAATTATAAAATTCATAGATAATACCCGCGCAAAAAATAATCTTGAATTTTTGCGAACAGGAAGATCGCTGCTTGGAACAAAACAATTTGATAGTAAAACAACAGAAGCTTTTGAAAAAATAAACGATCAGCTTCTGCAATATCTTTCCACTTCAATTAACCCCGATCTGGTATTGGAAAACTTTGCAAAAATTATGCGGCTGGTACCATTACCAAAAATCTGGTATGAAGAATTTCAGAATCAAAAGTTTTTTAATTTCTTTCTCAGAATGTGTGAATATTCTCAAAAAGCAGTAAATAAATTTTTTGAAGACGGATTTGTAAAAGATGATTTATTAAGCCGAACCTGTTTTACCGAATTTAGCCAGGAAAATTTTTCTGTGATGTCATTACCTCAGCTTCACTTCAGAGTTTGCATTCAACTACTTAACAATAATGTTGATGCTATTGAAGCAACTTCTATCATTTCTAAATTTCATCTGTTTAAAATTAAAAAGTTGATTGAAGATGAAAAGTTAAACGAAAAGCTTAATGAGGATTATTTTGTTGCAGGACTTGGAAGCTTTGGCTCCTCTGAAATGAATTTTTCAAGTGATGTTGATTTGATTTTTGTTGTTAAAAATCTTGCTAGGTATAATAATGCTCAGAAAGTTTTTCAGAATCTGTTGAATAAATTAAAGACATCAATTAAAGGAACTGAATTCGATTGCCGGCTTCGCCCTGAAGGCAAAAGCAGTTATCTCGTTTGGGATTTTGAAGAATACAAAAAGTATCTTCTCAATCGTGCAAGAGTATGGGAATTTCAGGCAATGACTAAAAGTAATTTGGTTGAGGGCAACAAAAATCTATTCGATAGCTTAATGAACACATTTGCTGAACGAGTTCAGCAATTTGATATTCAGCATTTCAGAAATGAAATGAAACAGATGAGAACAAAAATGATTTCATCAGAAGAAACGGGATTTCACATCAAAAGAAGCATAGGTGGTTTGCTGGATATTGATTTTATTATTTCGTATCTGATGCTGACAAACATCTCTGATTATTTTTCACTAATCGGCAAAAGTTCGGACGAAAAATTACAAAAGCTTAAGTCAGATTTTTTTGATAACAACATATTACTGAGCAATTATAAATTTCTTAAAACAACTGAGCTTAATGTTCAAAGCATTACCGATTCGAGATCGAACAAACTTCCAATAGACTTATTGCAGATTAAAAAATTATCTTTGAAATCAGGTTATGAAAATGAAAAAGAATTCACAAGTTATTTAAATACAATAACTAGAATGAATATTGATTTATTTAAAAAAATATTTGGTGAAAAATGATTTTAGCAAAAAAATATTTTTCTGTGATTGTATCAGTTTGTGTTTTTTTAATTTATCTTTTTACGCTTGCACCAAGTGTAATTCAGATTGATAGCGGCGAACTTGCAGCCGTTCAGGCAACACTGGGAATTGCTCATCCAACCGGTTATCCATTGTTTACAGTTGCAGGATATTTGTTTTCATTACTTCCATTACCTTTTACTAAAATTTATCAGTTAAATCTTCTTGCAGCAATTTATTGCTCTGCTGCTGCAGGAATTTTTTCATACACAGCAAAGTCTTTGCTTGACAATCTTCAGGTATTTCAAATCATTAAACCTGTTAAACAGAAAAAGAAAGACAAAACAAAAAAAGAAAATGTTCAATTTGAGCTGGAAGAAAATCTTAAAATAATTTTTTCTATTCTGGCAGCTTTAACTTTGGCTTTCAGCAAAACATTCTGGTTCCAAAGCACATCAGTGGAAGTTTATAGTTTACACTTACTTCTTATCTCATTAATTATATTATTTCTTCTGAAATCATTTATTGAACAACCATATTCATCTGTTATATACAAGAACCAATGGATGATATTTGCACTTGTGCTTGCACTCGGATTTTCTAATCATATGACCACTCTTTTAATTTTACCGGGAACAGCTTATCTCTATTTTACAAAGGAAAAATTTGATTCACAGAGCTTTAAAAAATTATTTAAGATGATTATTCTTTTCCTGATTGTGCTTGTGATAAATTATTCTTATCTGCCAATAAGAGCTTCTCAAAATCCACAACTCAATTGGGGCAATCCAGTTGATCTCGAAAGAATACTCAGACACATTTCAGGATTTCAGTATCAGGTTTGGCTTTTCTCTTCCACAGAAGCAGCAAAGAAACAGTTGCAGTATTTCATTTCGAATCTGCCAACAGAATTTTTTATAACATTATTTGTGGCTGCGATTGGTTTTATTTATTCATTTTTTATCTCAAGAAAATTTTTCTTATTCAATATCATAACTTTTTTTGCAACAGTTTTTTATTCAATCAACTATGATATTAACGATATTGATTCATACTTTCTGCTCGCGTATATCTCAATTGCATTTTTTGTCTTATTCGGAATGATTAAAATTTATCAGTTACTGTTCAATAATAAAATCAATCAATGGATAATTTTTTTAATACTATTACTATTCCCTCTTTCTCAGTTTATTAAAAATTTCAATGAAGTTAATCAGAGTAAAACTTTTGTCTATGAGAATTATACAAAAGCTCTGATGAATTCAGTTTCCGATAATTCGCTTGTGCTTAGTTATCAATGGGACTTTTTTATTTCTGCTTCATATTACTTTCAGTATGTAGAATATTTCAAACCGCAGATTGCAATTGTAGATAAAGAATTGCTTCGTCGTTCGTGGTATTATAATCAACTTGAAAGAAATTATCCCGGATTGCTAAGTGGATTAAGAACTGATGTTAATCTTTTTCTTGATGCATTAAAACCATTCGAGAGGAAGGAGAATTACAATGCTTCAGTACTCGAAAATCTTTATCGAAGAATAATGATGAACCTCGTTGCAACTAATTTTGATAAACGTGAAATTTACATCGCACCGGAACTCTTCGATAATGAAATGCAGCGCGGAGAATTTTCTCTTCCTGAAGGTTATAAACTTGTTCCGCATTTGTTTTTGTTCAAAGTAGTAAATACTGATGATTATGTTGAAGCTCCTTTGCCAAACTTTAAATTAAATTTTTCAGAAAGAAAAGATAAGTATCAGACTTCGCTGAGTTCTTTTGTTGGTTTGATGTTGGTTCGAAGGGCCTATTATGAAGTTCAGTTTAATAAAGTTGAGCGGGCTAAAATTTATTTAAAGAAAGTTGCTGAAGAATTTCCTGAGACACAAATTCCTCAGCAACTTCGTTCATTAGTACTTGACTGATTCATCAATTGAATCAAGCAAATCTTCAATTCTGTCTTTGGAAAGTTCATCTTTTGTCATAAATGACTGAAGCAAAACATCCATCTGTTGTATCAGATTTCGTTTGAAGTATTTTGGTGCATAAACCGAACCATCAAGCATATAAATGCGTTTTGATTTTTCATCATAAAAAGTGTAGTTGATAAATGGTCCGCCCATTCCTTTTATGTTCAAATCCCAAAGACCTTGAGTAAAGATTGCATATTTACCATTAAAGTTTACTTCATTGCTGACAAAATAATCCTGAGCAATAACTACATAAGCAGAATCATCGCTCGTTCTGTAATACTTCTCAGTGATTCTGTTTCTGATTGCTTTAACCGAATCAACATTTAAATATTCCGGTGAAGCATTTTCAATCCAATGGACAAAAATCCATCTTTCCATATCGCTTCCGGGAGCTCTTCTTAACCAAACAAAATTATCCTCCGGAACTGATTTGGCAAGCTTGAAATCTGCCTGCACATAAATTATCCAACCAAAATCTCTAAGCAGTTTTCCTTCGATTTCTTTTCTTTCATACTTTGCAGAGTAAAGACTTTCTTTTAGTCTTTCATCAGAAATTTTCTGATATGCATAAAGTAGTTTGTCTTTGTTCTTAAGAATTTTGAATTCAAGTTCCTGCATTCCATTTGCACCGATAACCGTTACAAGTTGATTTCTTGCCCACAAGTCATACTTTGTTACATAAAAGTCTTCATTGGATAAAAGTTTTTTTACGCTGTCATCAACTATTGAATTAATATATTCAGAAGTTTTTGAACCTGAATTCAGAGGAGCAACGATAATAATATTTTTCTTTCTCTGAATTCTGTTTATTTCATTTGGCGAGACTCTTTTTAATGTAAAAAGTTTTTCTGGCAGTGGTGTGTTAATTTCTATTTCAAAAGTTTGAGCAAGTGCATCATATATTTCCAAATATTCTGTTGAGTCTGCAACAACATAGACTTCATCTTCAAGTCCTGTCGCAAATTTTTTGCTTTCACAAGCATTTAACAGAATTAAAAGAAATAAAGCTATTGTTGTTAAAAAAAATTTTTTCATAATCACCTCGGTACATTAGGTAAAATTAAATCGAGATTTGGAAATATTATCAGGTAAAGTGCCCACATAACAAATCCAACCGAAATAGGGATTGAAAGATTATCATCTGCAATTCCGTAAGAAATATTTTCAATTATAGCTCCGACAAAAGCTGCAACGAATCCAATAAGATATTCAGCAATGCTGTCTGTAAGTTTCGGAGTAAACAAAATCACAACACTTGCACTAATAAAAAAAGCTAAAGTTCCCTCAAAACTTTTTCTTAAAAAAGGTTTCTTACCAAATTTTCTTCCAATAAGTGCAGCGCTTGTGTCACTTATAATAAGTATTGCAAATGCAGTAACAAAAATTATTTTCGGAAAAATAATTACACCAATCAAAGCTGATATTAAAACATAAGTGGCACCATTCAGATTTTTCTTTTCGTGATCAAGTTCATGTTTTCTTAGAAGAAATCCAAAAATCTTGTAGAAAACTTTTCCAACTTCTGGATGAAAGTATCTGGCTAAATCAAGAATGAGTGCAAATACTGTTAAACTTGCAAGAATCGTAATAGCAGTTGATCTTGGAATGAAATAATATATAATTGGTATAGATAAAGAAGTGAGATGAATTAGCTTTCGTACTAATTCATCTCTGTAATGGATTGTTCCGTTGTCAATTTGATTCATCTTTAGGAGCAGTTTCCTTCTTATTTCGCTGTTCCATCAGTTTCTTGACATGATCAGGAATTTCTTCTTCACCATTAGACTTTTCAGTTCTTTTAACCGGAGGAAGCTCCTGTCCTTTTATTATTGCGTCAATTTCTTCTCCATCAAGAATTTCCCGTTCGAGAAGTTCTTTGGAAAGTTTATGAAGCAAATCAATATTTTCTTTCAGAATATTCTCAGCACGTTGTTCAGCATTTCTGATAATTGTTCTTACCTCATCATCAATTTCCTGAGCAGTTTTTTCACTGTAATCTTTATGACGCTGAATTTCTCTTCCTAAAAATATTTCTTCTTCTTTTGCACCATAAGCAAGTGGACCAAGTCTTTCGCTCATTCCCCACTCGCAAACCATTTTGCGTGCAATGTTTGTAGCTTTTTCTATATCATTGCCAGCACCAGTTGTGTAGTGATTGAAGATAAGTTTTTCAGCTGCACGACCACCAAGTGCATAAGTGATCATCGCTTCGAGATATTCTTTTGAGTAAGTATGCTTTTCATCAATCGGAAGATAACTTGTAACACCAAGTGCTCTGCCTCTTGGAATAATAGTTACTTTGTGAACTGGATCTGCTTCGGGAAGTTTTTTTGCCACAAGAACATGACCTATTTCATGATACGCAGTTGTTTTCTTTTCTTCTTCAGAGATTATTAGACTCTTTCTTTCCATTCCCATCATAACTTTATCTTTTGCTTCCTCAAAATCACTCATCTCAACTTTCTTTTTATTTTTTCTTGCAGCCAGCAGTGCAGCTTCATTAACAAGATTTGCTAATTCGGCGCCTGCTAAACCGGGCGTTCCTTTTGCAAGAACTTCAAGATCAACATCATCTCCTAAAGGAATATTTCTTGTATGAACTTTAAGAATTCCTTCGCGTCCTTTAACATCAGGTCTATCAACAACAACCTGTCTGTCAAATCTTCCAGGACGGAGTAACGCAGGATCGAGAACATCAGGACGATTTGTTGCAGCAA
Source organism: Ignavibacterium sp. (assembly GCA_023511695.1). Taxonomy (GTDB): domain Bacteria; phylum Bacteroidota; class Ignavibacteria; order Ignavibacteriales; family Ignavibacteriaceae; genus Ignavibacterium. The sequence continues at coordinate 2,444 of JAIMAZ010000092.1, read as the reverse complement.
TTATTATCACTCCGCTGTTCTGTTCGAAGCCATCCATTTCAACTAAAAGCTGATTAAGTGTTTGTTCTCTTTCATCGTGTCCACCTCCAAGTCCGGCACCGCGATGTCTTCCAACAGCATCAATTTCATCAATAAAAATTATACAAGGAGCGTGTCGTTTTCCCTGATCGAATAAATCTCTTACACGACTTGCACCAACGCCAACAAACATTTCAACAAAGTCAGCACCTGAAATTGAGAAGAATGGAACTCCTGCTTCGCCGGCAACTGCGCGTGCGAGTAAAGTTTTTCCGGTTCCCGGAGGTCCTAATAACAAAACTCCTCGTGGAATTTTACCACCAAGTTTTTGAAACTTGCTTGGTTCTTTAAGGAACTCAATAATTTCCTGCAACTCTAATTTTGCTTCATCAGCACCGGCAACATCTTTAAATGTTACTCGTTTATTAGAAGGCGTGATAAGTTTAGCTTTACTTTTTCCAAATGAGAAAATTCCTCTCGTTCCACCACCTTGTCCCTGCATTCTTCTCATTATTACAATCCAAATTGCAATTATCAGAATCCAGGGTAAAAATCCGATTATAATATTCAGCCATTCGGTAGAGTCTTTTTCAAATGTGTATTGAATGCCTAACTCTCTCCATTTTGCTTCTTGCTCTTTTATTATTGGTTCTGGGATGTAAACAGAGATTGCTTTTGTGGGAAAAGATCTTGTGCCAACTTTTACAGTTGTTTCCGAATTTAACTCAGCATTAAAATAATAATCATTGATGTCTTTCTTAGTAATTTTTGCTGAGACAATTTTTCCTGGTTGAGCAAGCAGCTTTTCGTATTCACCAAATGAAATTTCTGTATAATTCTCTGCCCCGGTTCTGAATAGCTGCATAATAATTACAGCTGCAACTATAACAGCTCCCCAACCAAATACCATTCTGATAATTTTTGACCAGTCGAAATTATCATCGGGTTTATTTGAGTTGTTATTCTTATTACGGAAATTAGATTTATTATCATCATCTCCGTTATAGAATTTTCTGAATTTGTTATCCATTTATTTTTAACTCCATCATTCGCTTAAAACATAAATTGAACTTAGATTCCTGTACTTTTGCTGATAATCCAGTCCATATCCAATGACAAATTGGCTCGGAATCTTGAAGCCAATATAATCAATTTTTATATCATATTTGAGACTCTCAGGTTTCACCAAAAGCGATACAACCTTCATACTTTTGGGCGTATGCTTAGAAAATAATTCTTCAATATACTTTATTGAAAGTCCTGTATCTACGATATCTTCAACAATAATTATATCTCTATCGTTCACATCGCAATTAAGTTCTTTGAGAAGCTTCACATTTCCTGAAGAGATTTTTGAATCGCCGTAACTTGAAAGCTTGAAGAAATCAACTTCGCATTCAATATCAACATTTTTCAACAAATCACTCATAAAAATAAATGCTCCGTTCAAAACCCCGATAAAAATCGGGACTTTACCTCTGTAATCCCGTGAAATTTGTTCGCCAAGTTCCTTCACGCGCTTTTGAATTTCTTCATCACTAAGCAACGGAACAAATGTTTCTCCATTGATAATAATTTTATCACCTTGCTTATTCATTAACCAGCTCAAGTTTGTAAATAGTTTTGGTTTGCGGTTTAAGTTTAAATCTCTCGTCGAGTCTTTTGCCTAAAATCCAGACAATTTTGTTTTTACTTAACAAAACATACTGATTTCTTTTTTCTTTCGCTTCAACTTTAATGTCATTTAGATAATCAGAAACCTTTTTAGTTCCTTTCATTCCGATGGGATAAAATTTATCGCCATTTTTCCACTTTCTTATTATGAACGAATTACCTGTTAAATCACCATCAACATATTCAATATTTTTATATGCTGTTAATTTAACATCTTTATTGTTCACTCTTGAAATGAAAACTTTAAATGAATCAATCTTCTTTACTTCGCCAACTTTAATCTTAATTGGCATTTCTGAAAAATCACTCTCAATAAAAATTAAAACAGAATCTCTTTCCTTAATTGCTTTAATTTTTTTACTGAATGATTCTGTATTTCCAACCTGCTTATTTTTTAAATAAAAAATTTTCTCTAGATCTTTTTGCTCTGCCGCAAAATTAAACTTATCTGAAAGCACTTTCCTGATAATTTCTGACTGAATAAATTCTTCTTCATTTTCGAACAAAAGATTTTTTATTCTTATCTCATTAAGAGTTGCTTCAATATATTTTTTCTCAAGCTTAGCAAGAATCTTTTCAAGATACTTATTGAAACTCTGAAGATTTACTGAAGTGGTTAAAACAGAATTAACAAACTGAGGATTTAACTTTTTCTCAATTAAAGGAATTACTTTCAACCGCAAAAAATTTCTTTCATACTTTTCCGATAAGTTTGATTCGTCAATAACGAATTTAATCCCACTTTCTTCAAG
>JAIMAZ010000091.1 GCA_023511695.1 Ignavibacterium sp. | reverse complement strand
GTTATAAAAAATAATAACAAATTAAATAATAAAAATTGTTATATTTTATAAAAAAATAGTAATTATTTTTATTCTATCAACAATTATCAAAAAATAACATTTTTTAATAAATTTTTAATAAAATTTTTTTAACTATTTTTAGCACAACAAAAAAGGAAAACAAATGTCTCAAACCAAATTTAATGAATTCGTTGAGATTGTTAAACGATTAAGAAAAGAATGTCCGTGGGACAGAGAACAAACAAACGACTCAATTAAATCTGCTACAATTGAAGAAGCTTACGAAGTTGTTGAAGCTATTGATAAGAAAGATTTCGAGGAATTAAAAAAAGAACTTGGTGATTTATTGTTGCATGTTGTTTTTCACACTATTATCGCAGAGGAGCAAAATCATTTTACAGTTAATGATGTAGTTGAATCAATTCAGGAAAAACTTATAAGAAGACATCCTCATGTTTTCGGGACAAAGGAAGTGAATGGTTCAGAAGAAGTAAAGAAGAATTGGGAAAAGATAAAACTTGAAGAAGGTCGTCAATCAATTCTAGAAGGAGTTCCACCTTATTTACCGGCTTTACAACGAGCCTATCGCTTGCAAGAAAAAGCCGCCAAAGTTGGATTTGATTGGGAAAAGAAGGAAGATGTATGGAAAAAAGTTATAGAAGAAATTCAGGAAATGCACGAGATTGAAGAACTCAAAAAAAACACAGACTCAAAAGAAAAATCTGATGAGTTGATGAAAAAGCTGGAAGAAGAAGTCGGAGATGTTTTTTTTGCAATGGTTAACTATGCAAGATTTTTAGGCGTAAATCCGGAAGAAGCGTTGAGAGTTACAAATAACAAATTCATAAAAAGATTTCAGTACATTGAAGAAAAAATTAAAGAAAGTGGTCGTTCTGTAAGTGATTCTAATCTTGAAGAGATGGATAAATTCTGGAATGAGAGTAAATCATCTGATAAATCCTAATCAGGCACCATTGCCGTTGGAATATTTTTCGTAAGCATCAATAATATCCTTAACTAATTTATGGCGAACAACATCTTCTTTATCAAAATATACAAAACCAACTCCGCTTATTCCCTGAAGAATTTCTTTTGCCTGAACCAATCCACTTTTAGTTTTTGATGGTAAATCAATTTGAGTAATATCACCAGTTATAATTGCTTTTGAATTAGCACCTAATCTTGTTAAAAACATTTTCATCTGCAGATCAGTAGCATTCTGAGCTTCATCAAGAATAACAAAAGCATTGTTTAATGTTCTGCCTCGCATATAAGCAAGAGGAACGATTTCAACTATTCCCTTTTCAATATAACCACGAAGTTTTTCAGTAGGTAACATCTCGTCAAGTGCATCATAAAGTGGGCGAAGATAAGGATCAATCTTTTCCTGAAAATCACCTGGTAAAAATCCTAAACTTTCGCCGGCTTCTACTGCAGGACGAGCAAGAATAATCTTTTTAACCAATCCTTTTTTTAATGCAGAAACAGCAAGAGCAACTGCAAGATATGTTTTACCAGTTCCAGCCGGACCAATTGCAAAACAAATATCATTCTTTTGTGCAATCTGAATATATTTTTTTTGCCCGGGAGTTTTTGCTTTTACAACATCATTTTTGGTGTAGAGAATAATTGAATCAAATTCATTTTCGGAAACAACTTCTTTGCCTTCAACAGTAAGATTTAAAATTGTTTCTACATCATTAGCAGTTAATTTGCCGCTTGTGTTCAAAACATAAATCATCTCTTTCAAAATTTTCTCAATTGATTCTACCTCTTCAATTACACCTTTAATCGAAACAACATCACCACGCACAGTTATAGTAGCATTAAATCTGTCTTCAAGAAGATTTAAGTTAGCATCATTGACACCAAGCAAAGAAGCTAAGTCAACATTAGATAAGGTTAGTTTCTTTTCAACAACAGTCATAAATTAAATTTAAATACAAAAAGCCCTTATCAATTAAGACAAGGGCTTGGATGTTTATAAAAATTAAACAAGTTTACTATTGAACCGGAGCTGGTTTATAGTTTTTTCTGATCTTTTCGTATTTAGCTTTTTCCTCTTCAGTAAGATTAGGAATCTTGAATTCTTGTTTTGGATAAATCAAATCAGGGTTTTTAATTTTATCTCTGTTTGCTTTATAGATAACAGGCCAAGCGAAACCATTTCCATAGTGTTCTTTCTTTTTAGCAATTCCCCAGAGATGATCACCTTTTACAACAGTGTACATAATTTCTTTTGGTTCTTCAACCCAATTATCTAAAGCTCTCTGCATATCAACATGAACTTTATTAAAAAATTCTGGCAATGCACTGATTTTATTCATCTTTAAAGCATCAAGGTCTTTCTGTCTGTCAGCTTTTGGACCTTCTTTTCTTTTTATTTTACCATCAAGTTCATTAACAGCTTTTCTGAAATTAGCTACATCATTTCTGTTAGCACCAACCATTTGATAAAGTTCGTCAATGCACTCTTCAGGATCCTGAAGTTTCATTGCTTTAAGATTGTCAATGTCTGATCTGAGAGCATTAACCTCCTGAGTAAGAGCATCCTTTTTAGCTTTAAGTCTGCTCATTTCTGCTTCCCACTGTTCTTCAGTCATCTCCTGAGCAAAACTAACTGCAGCGAAGATGAACAACAGGGAAAGAATGCTGAATAAATTTAATTTCTTCATTACTATTCCTCCGATACTATTTTAAAAATCTTGGTTAATTAATTTATTTAGGAAGTTTTTCAAGATTAGCTCTTGTTTCATCCTTTTGCTTCTGGCATTCAGCAAGTTTACGGTTCTGTTCTTCGATCTGCTTTTCAAGTCTTGCTCTTTCTTCTTTGAGTGAATTAGCTTCATTCTCTAAAGATTGAACTTCGCTTTTCAAAGCATTGAGTTCAGCGATCTGAGCTTCACTAAGACCGCCGCAAGCGCTAAGGAAAACAGTCATTGCAACGATGCCACTAACGACAACGACTGATTTCATTTTACTTACCATTTTCATTATTACCTCCGGTATTTGTTTGTTTATTGATTAAGTACCTGTGCAAATTTATATAAACGAATTGAATTCTAAAAAGAAAATCGCATATCTATGTGATAAATTTAACGAATTTTTGGCAATTAAATAAGTCTTCTCTCCACAAAACTTGTATAATTATTTCCTGCTATGATAATGTGATCATAAACAGGTATTCCCATTATTTTACCAGCTTCAACAATTTGACGGGTTATTAGTATATCTTCATTACTTGGATCAGGATTACCGCTTGGATGATTATGCAAAAGAATTATACTCGCTGCACTGTTTTCAATTGCTGCTTTGAATATTTCCCTTTGATGCACTACACTCGAATTCAAATTGCCTATTGATATTATTTCTTCTTTCGTAATACGATTTGATGTATTTAGGCAAAGTACAATGAATTTTTCTTTTAGTTCATCACGTAATTTCGGAATATAAATTTCAGCCACATCAGCAGGAGAAGTAACTTTGATTTCGTGAAGCCATTTTATTCTCGAAAGAATTCGGCGTGAAATTTCAAATGCGGCAATAAGTGTTGCAGCTTTATCCTTTCCAATGCCAGCTGTTTTTAATAAAGCAGAATGAGATTTTGTTGCAAGGTTTGCAAGATTGCCTTCCTGTTTAATCATTTCCTGTGCAATGGATAAAACTGACTTCCCTTTTGTTCCGGTGCGGAGCAATATTGCTATCAGATCAGCATCCGAAAGACTTTGTGGTCCTCTTAAAATTAATTTTTCACGAGGACGATCATCAAGCGGAAGATCTTTAACCTTTTGAGAAATAGCTGCCTCCTTTATTCTGTTCCTTTATATTTTTCTATTAACTGAAATTTGCCGTCAGTATAGCTAAGAATATTTATATATGTATTTCGCTTTTTCTTGCTGAAAGAAATATTATTGTGATAGCCATTGCTTTTTAATCCTGAATCCAATTTTAATTTTATTGTATTCCGAGTCGGTAGAATGGCTCTTAATGCTGTTGTAAGATATTTCGCCACATCGTAACCGTAAAGAACATTTCGGGTAATTTCTTTTCCTGTGGTGTTGAGAAATGACTGATTAAATTCGATAAATGATTGATCACTAAAATCAATAAAATAATCTGAGGTAATCTTCAGCGTATTACTAAGTGCACTTGATGTTTCCAATCCTTTTGCATTTATCCAATCCTGATTGCCATAAATTGGAATGATCACGTTTTGCTTCAGCATCTCTGACAGAATTATTTCTGCATCAAACTTATCTGAAAGCGGAATATAAATACCATCTAATCTATCAATGTGATGAATCAGATTTGAAACTTGTTTAGATAAATCAACAGATTTAGAACGATAAGTTTCCTTGACTAAAATGTTTCCACCTAATCTCTGAAATTCGTCTGCAAAAGATTTTGCAAGAATCGGTGAATAACCATCAAGTGAATTTAGTACAGCAAAATTTCTTTTCCCTTCTTTCAGAAAAATATATTGTGCAAAAACTTTTCCGCGAACAGTAAATGGTGGATTTGCCTGATAAAACTGATCATTATTTTCTGTTAAATCTTCATCTGTTGCAGTTGGAGAAATAAAAATCAAATCAGTTTTATTCAATGAAGAAACGACTATCTCTGACTCATCACTGTAAACAGGACCAAGAACCGCTTTAACTCTTTTATCATTATTATACTCTTCAATAATTTTTGAAATCTCGGATTCATTTCGTTTCGAGTTTCTCACGATTAAACCGATTTTTGTTTCGCGCTGCTGATTAAGTTCATGGAAAGCATATTTGATTCCTTCAAGCATTTCTTCTGCTGCAATATTCTTTCTGCCATCGGAATCAGTCAGAGGTAATAATACACCAATCAATATCTCGTTTCCGGAGGATTTATCAAATGAATTTCCCTGAAAATTTTTTGCAAGATAATATTCATCCGACTGAGGAAAGTTTTTAATTAACTGCTCGATAAGTTTTTCAGATTCATCTTTGTGTCCCTCAAGAGCATAAAGCTGAGCAAGAGTGAATAGCAAAAATGGTTTTACCTTTTTATCCTTTTCGTTATCTGAGATTTCTTTTACATCAAAACTACTCAAATAATTTTTTGCAATTCCTTCTGCTATTGATTTAGCTTCAATTCGATATGAAGTCGATTCAGAGTTTCGTAATAAATCCACAGCTTTTATAAAAGAAGTTTTGTATTTGCTTTGTTCAAGTAAACTTTTAATCAGCAATACTGAAATTTCATCAGCATACTTACTAGAACCAAATTTTTCTAATAAATTATTTGCTTCTTTCTCAGCTTCAGAAAATTTCTTGAGCTCGGTTAAGGTTTTTACTACGAAAAATTTTGCAGCAGTTTGATATTTGTTTTCTTTATCTGAAATACTTTTAAAATTTTCAAGAGCCGTCTGATAATTTTTATTCTTGAATAACTTAACTGCATCATTAAATTTTTGTTCATCGGTTGTTTGTGCAAAGAATTGAATTCCACTCAAGAAAAAGATTAATACAAGATGATAAAATTTATTTCTGCTCATTGTGCTTTGGATAATTTTGAAAGTTTATTTTTAAGTACAGTCAACTCAGAGTTATCAGGTTCATCTTCTTCAACAATTGATAAACATGCATGCGCCTGCTCAAATTTCTTCAGTCCGATATAAGTTTCAGCTAAGGTTAAATTATACTCTGGAGTATTATTATTATCTAATTCAGAATATTTCTTAAGATGTTTTTCTGCTTTTTCGAACTGCTCAAGAGCATTATAGATTTTGGCTGCTTCTATATATGCTTTTGCACTTCTTTTATTTAATCTGAGTGATTTGACGATATAGAGAGAAGCGTGTGTGAACATTCCAGATAATCTGTATGCATTTGCAAGATGATAGTAAAATTCTGAATGGGAGTTAAAATGAAACTCAGCTTCTTTTAATTTTTTTATAGCTTCATCATACTTGCCTTCTTTAATATCAATAAGCCCAAGATAAAACAAGCAATCAAATTTCAATTCAATTTTTTGTGAGGAATTTAAGTATAACTCGAGATGATGTCTGGCAAGTTTAAAATCATTCAGTTTATAGTAAGCATAACCAATCATAAAATTAAATTCAGGTCGTTTAGTTGTATCAGCGACTGAGAGAACATTAATTATATTTTCCCAGCTCTCATATTCCATAAGGAAAGTAGAAATCTCAAATCTTATTTCATCATCATCAGGAAAGTCATCTAAAAAGGCAAGTAAATATTTTTCATAAGCACTGATGAAACCAATATCTCTGTAAATTTCTGCAAGCAGAAATTTATATTCGGGGTCATCAGTTTCATTGAGCAGGTAAGTATAAATCTGAATTGCGTGCAGGTGTTTATTCTCGGCAATATACTTTTCAGCTATTTTTTTCTTGCTTTCTTTTTCTTCATAAGTTATCACAGCTATTCCCATTCAATTGTTGCTGGTGGTTTCGAACTAATATCATAAACAACACGGTTAATTCCGCGAACTTTATTGATTACTTTATTTGAAACTTCAGCCAGAAAATCATGTTCAAACGGATACCAATCAGCAGTCATTCCATCAACAGATGTAACAGCACGCAACGCAAGTACAAATTCATAAGTTCGTGAATCTCCCATTACTCCAACACTCTGAACAGGCAGTAGAACAGCAAATGCCTGCCAGATTTTATTATAAAGATTATTTTTCTTAATAGCTCTAATGAAAATATCATCAGCTTCCCGCAAAATGTCAAGTTTTTCTTTATCAACTGCTCCTAAAATTCTAACGGCCAAACCCGGTCCTGGGAAAGGATGTCGTTCAATAAATTCCGAAGGAATGTTTAATGCTCTGCCAACATTGCGAACTTCATCTTTAAATAATTCTCTGAAAGGTTCGATCAACTTCAGATTCATTTTATCAGGAAGTCCGCCAACATTATGATGAGTTTTAATTGTAACCGAAGCACCTTTAACAGAGACAGATTCAATAACATCCGGATAAAGTGTTCCCTGAACAAGAAACTTTACATTTTCAAATTTCTTCGCTTCAGATTCAAATACTTCGATAAAAGTGTTTCCTATAATTTTTCTTTTCTGTTCAGGATCTTCAACGCCTTTAAGTCTTGAAAGAAAAATTTCTGATGCATCAATATGAATATGATTAAGATTAAGTTTTGCGTTGAACAGTTCGCTGATTTCTTTACTTTCATTTTTTCTCATCAATCCAGTATCGATATGGATGCAAATTAACTGTTCACCGATTGCTTTCTTTACAAGCACAGCAGCAACAGTCGAATCAACTCCGCCGCTTAAAGCACAAATAACATTGGCAGAACCAACTTTTTGTTTTATCTCTTCAATACTTTTACTAATAAAATTTTCAGGTGTCCACTCACCTTTACATTTACAAATTTCAAACAGAAAATTTTTAATTATCTTTGCACCTTCTTCAGTGTGATGAACTTCAGGATGAAATTGAACTCCGTAAATCTGTCTTTCAGTATTCTCAATAGCACATACAGGTGAATGATTTGATGAAGCAACAACCTGAAAACCCTTTGGCGGTTCAGTTACATTATCGCCGTGACTCATCCAAACTATTGATTTAGTTTTAACATTTTTCATAATCACAGATTGTGAAATAACTTCACACTCTGTTCTGCCATATTCTCTGTCTGCGGCTTTTTCAACTTTTCCGTTAAGCTTTTTTGAAATCAACTGAAGTCCATAGCAGATACCGAGAATAGGAATGCCAAGATTAAAAATTTCTTCATCAATATCAGGAGCGTCATTATCATAAACGCTCATTGGTCCGCCTGAGAAAATTATTCCTTTAGGATTAAGTTGTTTAATTTTTTCAATAGAAATAGTATGAGGAAAAATTTCCGAATAAACATTTGCCTCTCTGATTCTACGCGTAATCAGCTGTGTGAATTGAGAACCAAAATCTATTATTAAAATAATTTCTGTGTGTTGCATTCTTAATTAAGTTTTGGTTTAAAATGAAAAAACAAAACTCCGCACAAAAGCAGAATTTTGTTTTTCCAGTTTGTCAAAAAAACTATTGGCCTATCAGACTCTTGTAAGATGAAGCATCCATAAGATCATTCAGATCAGAAGGATTACTTATTTCAGCTTTAATCATCCATCCTTCTCCATAAGGATCGGAGTTTAACAGCTCCGGATTATCTTTGAGCTGTAAGTTAACTTCAACAACTTTACCACTGAATGGCGCAAAGATATCGCTTACGGTTTTAACTGCTTCGATAGTTCCGCAGGGAGTGCCTTTGGTAATTTCAGAAAGCGACTCATCAATATCAACAAACACAACATCGCCAAGTTCTCTTTGAGCATAATCAGTAATACCAATAACACCAATATTTCCTTCAACGCGAACCCATTCGTGTTCTTTAGTGTACTTTAAATTTTCCGGAATGTTCATAATAACCTCTGTTTTAATCTTGTTTTTTGAATGTGAATTTTTCTAAAAATCCTGTATCAAAGTTACCACTAATAAATCTCTCATCCTGCAAAACCTGCAGATGGAAAGGTATAGTAGTTTTGATTCCTTCAATTATAAATTCTTCCAAAGCTCTTTTTGCACGAGCAAGTGCCTGAGGACGATCTTTTGCCCAAACTATAAGTTTCGCAATCAGCGAGTCGTAATATGGTGGAATTGTGTAAGATTGATAAATATGTGAATCTATTCTTACTCCTAAACCACCAGGAAAATGAAGCGAAGTAATTTTGCCAGGACTTGGTCGGAAATCTTTTTCCGGATCTTCGGCATTAATTCTGAATTCGATTGCATGACCCATATGCTTATGCGGCGGAGGAGAAGCTTTTTCTCCGGCCGCAACAAGAATTTGTTCACGAATTAGATCAACATCATGAATCATTTCTGTAACTGGATGTTCAACCTGAATACGGGTATTCATTTCCATAAAGTAAAAATTGTGGTGCTTGTCCAGGAGGAATTCAATTGTTCCTGCCCCAAGATAATTTACAGAATGAGCACCACGAACTGCAGCTTCACCCATTTTCTCTCTTAGAATTTCATCAAGCACAGGCGATGGAGCTTCTTCAATAAGCTTTTGATGACGACGCTGAACTGAACAATCTCTTTCGCCGTAGTGATAAACATTTCCGTGCTTATCACCGACTACCTGAACTTCAATATGTCGTGGATTCTCTAAAAACTTTTCAATGTAGACATCAGGATTTCCAAAAGCAGATTCAGCTTCGGTTTGAGCAGTAATGAATGCTTTTTCAAATTCTTTTTCTTCCCAAACTATTCTCATTCCCTTTCCACCACCACCAGCTGAAGCTTTAATGATTACGGGAAAACCAATCTCGTGAGAAATTCTAATAGCTTCTTTTAATTCTTTAATAACACCATCGCTGCCAGGTATAACAGGTACGCCATTTTTTCTCATCGTATCTTTAGCAAAGGATTTATCGCCCATTGCATTAATCATATCAGGTGTAGGACCAATAAAAATTATATCTGACTCATTACATATTTCAGAGAAGTTTGCATTCTCTGCAAGAAATCCGTAGCCAGGATGAATTGCATCAGCACCAGTAACCTGCGCTGCAGAAATTATTGCTGGAATTTTCAGATAGCTATCTTTTCCTGAAGGCGGACCTATACAAACAGCTTCGTCTGCAAAAGTAACATGTAAAGATTCACGATCAGCTTCTGAGTAAACAGCTACTGTTTTTATTCCAAGCTCTTTGCAAGCTCTTATTATTCTTAAAGCTATTTCGCCACGATTTGCGATTAAAATTTTATTAAACACAATTTTCCGTTAAATGTGAATTACATAGGTTGAATTAAAAATAAAGGTTGATTGTATTCAACCGGTTTACC
>JAIMAZ010000090.1 GCA_023511695.1 Ignavibacterium sp. | reverse complement strand
CACTTCGCCACTGTCAGTCTGGCCGCCCGTCAGCTCGGGGGGGAGAGAGAGCTGCCGCCGGAACGGATCGGCCAGTTGATGGAGATCCGGAGCAAACTTGGTTTGACGGGCGTCCACCCGGGTTGCCAGGGTTGTGGGGCATGTGACGTAGTCGGCGGCGGCTCACGCCAAACTCAGGAGAATCCTAAGGAAAGCGAGGATGAAGTCCGGCGCCTCGTGACTGAGATCGTCAGGCGAGTCCTTCGCGAACTATAGTGTTTAGGGAGCTGAAGCTCCTGTCTCCTGTCTTCTCTTGGGGAGGAGAAGGGTTGATGGATGAAGCACTCGGAACAGTGGAGGTCAGAGGATGGGCCGCCGCCATTGCCGCGGCCGACGCAGGGGTTAAGGCTGCCAGCGTGCGCATCGCAGGCATTGACCTCACCAAGGGCGGCGGCCAGGTGGTGGTCAGATTTGTGGGTGAGGTCGCAGCGGTGCGGGCGGCAATCGAGGCAGCCGCCAACGTTGCCGCCAAGGTAAGCAAGGTCATCGTTACGCACGTTATTCCCCGGCCGAGTATGGGGGCAGATCGCCGCTACTAGCACTAAGGTTTTCATGGTTCTTTTATCTGCCGCCGCGGGAATTGGGTTGAACCGCGAATCATGAAGCACCTGAAGGGAGGGCCATCATGGCTGGAGGAGCACTCGGGCTGATCGAGACGAAGGGATTGGTGGCAGCTATAGAGGCGGCCGACGTTATGCTTAAAACGGCAGCGGTGGGTTTGCTGGGCACGGAGAGGATCGGCTCCGGCCTGGTCTGCGTTATGGTCACCGGCGATGTCGGGGCGGTAAAGGCTGCAGTTGAGGCCGGAAGCGTCGCGGCGGGCCGACTGGGTGAGTTGGTGGCAGCTCACGTCATTCCGCGCCCACATCCGGAGATCGTTCGCTTATTGCCTAAGACCCCCGAGGCTAGGGCAGAAGCGAAGAAGAACAAGGAGGTGGATTGAGAGATGGGTGATGCACTCGGTTTGATCGAGACCAGAGGGTTGGTGGCGGCGATCGAGGCGGCGGATGTGATGGTTAAGACGGCTAATGTTACCTTGCTCGGCACAGAAAAAGTTGCTGAAACAATTCTTGGTTTAATCATCCAATGTGCTAATTATCTCAACATTAGTTATGATGATATTGCAGCCATAGTGCTTGGAACAACCGGAGGAGGAAGAAAATCTGATGCAGAAGACCTTGAAAAAGCTATAACTCATTTTGCAGCACACAAAAGAATTTTACTTAATAAATTTCAGGTTGAAAGCGATGCAAGAATTGCTCTTGAAGGAGCTTTTTCCGGTAAGCCGGGCAGCATTTTAATTGCAGGCACTGGTTCAATTATGTTTGGTAAAGATTCAAAGGGAATAATTCACAGAGTTGGCGGATTCGGAAGATTTATTGGTGATGAAGGAAGTGGATTCAGACTTGGTCAGAAAGGGTTAAATTCAGTTGCAAAAGAATTTGATGGAAGAGGAAATAAAACTTTAATCTCGGAATTATTAAAAGAGAAATTTAAAATTGAATCGCCTGAAAATCTGATAACAGAAATTTATCGGAATAACTTCGATATTGCTTCAGTTGCACCATTGGTTATTGAAGCTGCAGAAAAAGGCGATAAAATTGCTCAGCATATTATTGAAACTGAAGCAGATGAATTAATACTTCATATTGAATCAATGCGAAAGAAACTTAAAGAAAAGAAAATGTATGTTGCACTCATCGGAAGTTTAATTACAAATGAAAATTTTTATTCATTCAGATTCAGAGAAAAAGTTGTGCAGAACTTTGATGATGTTGTAATTAAAGATGCCGAAAATCCACCAGAAATCGGTGCTGCAATAATGGCAAAACAACTCGCAGGTTAATTCAGACTATAATTTTAATTTGCACTTTAAAGGAGATTAAATGTCTAATGAAAAAAATGTAACACGTAATGCATGGTTCTGGATACCATCATTGTACTATGCACAAGGGATTCCTTATGTCGTGGTAATGACTGTTTCGGTAATAATGTATAAAAGACTCGGCATTTCTAATACAGAAATTGCTCTATACACAAGCTGGCTTTATTTACCTTGGGTAATTAAACCGTTGTGGAGTCCATTTGTTGACTTAATTGGTAAAAAGCGAAAATGGATAATTCTTATGCAAATTTTAGTCGGAGGTGGTTTAGCCGGTGTGGCTTTAACTATTCCTATTTCAAATTTCTTTCAATACTCATTAGCTTTTTTATGGTTAATAGCCTTTAGTTCTGCCACACACGATATTGCTGCAGATGGTTTTTACATGTTAGCACTTTCTCAGGGAGAACAATCCTTTTTTGTAGGTATAAGAAGTACATTCTATCGTTTATCTATGATTACCGGACAAGGTCTATTAGTTATTCTGGCAGGTTTTCTCGAAAATTCAACAGGAAATATTCCATTAGCATGGTCAATCACATTTTTTATCCTTGCTGGATTATTTGGAATATTCTTCATTTATCATAAGTACATTCTACCATATCCGAGAAATGATTATCCAGCTAAAAAGAGTGAATCTGAATCAATCTTGAAGGAATTTGCTAAAACATTTGTTGCTTTTTTTAAAAGAAAGAATATTGGAATAATCTTAGGTTTCATTCTGCTGTATCGTCTCGCAGAATCACAATTAGTTAAAATCGCTTCTCCGTTTCTCTTAGATTCTCGTGAAGTAGGAGGGCTAAATCTTACAACCTCTGAAGTCGGATTAGTTTATGGAACAATCGGTGTATTTTGTCTGACAGTTGGAGGAATAATTGGAGGGATTGTAATTTCTAAAAAAGGTTTGAAATATTGGCTTTGGCCAATGATTATTTCAATAAATTTACCTGATGTTGTCTATGTAATTTTAGCATACGCTCAAACAGCAAATCTATTGTTTATTAGTGCGATGGTTGCAATTGAACAACTTGGATATGGATTTGGATTCACTGCTTATATGCTTTATCTGATATACATTTCTGATGGTGAGTATAAAACATCTCATTATGCAATTGCCACAGGTTTTATGGCTCTTGGTATGATGATTCCCGGAATGTGGAGCGGATGGTTGCAGGAATTAATAGGTTATAAATATTTTTTTATATGGATATGTATAGCGACTATTCCTGGTTTTATAATGGCAAAACTTGTTAAAATTGATCCGGAGTTTGGAATTAAATCTGACAAAAAATAAGTCATCTTTTTAATCAGGAGAGAAAAATGAAAAAATTATTTATCACAATTTTTTTAACAACATTCTACCTAACAAATATGCCCGCACAAACTATTTCCAATAACCCGTTCTTTGAAGAATGGAATACACCGTTTCAAACACCACCGTTCAGTAAAATTAAAAACGAACATTTCCTTCCTGCACTTGAAGAGGGAATAAAACAAAAAAGAGCAGAGCTGGAACAAATTATAGATAATTCAGAATCACCAACATTTCAGAATACTATTGCCGCACTTGAAAAAAGCGGTAAGCTATTAACCAAAGTAACAAGAGTATTTTTTAATCTCACAGGTGCAAACACAAATGATGAGCTTCAGAAAGTTGCGGAAAAGATCACACCGGAATTAACAAAGCTTAATAACGACATTTATCTGAATGAAAAACTTTATCAAAGAATTAAAACAATCTATGACGAAAAAGATAAATTAAATCTTTCCAAAGAAGAGCTTCGTTTACTTGATAATTATTATTCTGATTTCACCCGCGCTGGTATAGGACTTAGTCAAGAAAAGAAAACCAGATTAAGAGAAATAAATCAGCAGCTAAGTTCTCTGCAATTAAAATTTGGTGATAACCTGCGTAAAGAAACTAATGCACTCGGATTAGTAATTGATAAAGAAGAAGATTTAATTGGTTTGCCTGAAGCTGTGATTAAAGCTGCATCGGAACTTGCAGAAGCTAATGGCCTGAAAGGGAAGTGGGCTTTTAATCTTCAAAGACCAAGCTGGACTCCGTTTCTGCAGTACTCACAGAAAAGAGAACTCCGCGAAAAACTTTATAAAGCGTATATCAATCGTGGAAATAACAATAACGAATTCGATAACAAAGAAATTATTAAGCAGATCGTCGCATTGAGAATTGAAAAAGCGAAATTACTTGGATACGAAACTTATGCTCATTTCAAACTTGAAAAGAATATGGCAAAGACTCCGGAGGATGTAATTAAATTCCTGAATGAACTCTGGACGCCTTCAATTAATCAGGCAAAGAATGAAGTGAAAGAAATGCAAAAATTAATTGATGCTGAAGGAGGCAATTTCAAATTAGCTGCCTGGGATTGGTGGTACTATTCAGAAAAAGTTAAAAAGGAAAAATATGCCCTTGATGAAGAAATGATTAGACCTTATTTCAAGATGGAAAATGTTCGCAAAGGTGCATTCGATGTTGCCAGTAAATTATTTGGGATAAAATTTATCAAGCGAAATGATATTGAAGTTTATGATAGCGATGTTGAAGTTTATGAAGTTCAGGAAGCAGATGGTTCTTTAGTTGGAATTCTTTACACCGATTATTATCCAAGAAACGGAAAAAGAGCTGGTGCTTGGATGAGTTATTATCGTGGACAGTCAAACATAGATGGCGAAATGATTTATCCTCTAGTGGTGAATGTCGGGAATTTTACTAAACCAACATCTGATAAGCCTGCTCTGCTGAGTTTTGATGATGTTAACACGCTGTTTCATGAATTTGGTCATGCCTTGAATGGTTTATTCAATCGTTCAGTCTATCCCGGCTCAAAAAGATCACCTGTTGATTTTGTTGAATTACCCTCGCAGATAATGGAAAACTGGGCTTCGCATCCTGATGTATTAAAAATGTATGCAAGACATTATCAGACAAACGAACCAATTCCGGTTGAATTGATTCAAAAGATTCAGAACTCGCAGTACTTCAATAAAGGATTTGAGCAAACCGAATATCTCGCCGCTTCATTTCTTGATATGGATTGGCATACATTAACTGAACCTATTGAAATTGATGTAAATAAGTTTGAAGAAAATAGCTTAAATAAAATCGGATTGATTCCTGAAATAGCATCAAGATACCAAAGCACAAATTTCAATCACATCTTTGGCGGCGATGGATATTCTGCAGGTTATTATGGTTACAGTTGGGCAGCTGTATTAGATGCAGATGCTTTTGAAGCATTTCTTGAAACAGATTTATTTGATCAGAATGTTGCAAGGTCTTTCAGGGAAAATATTCTTGAAAAAAGCGGAAGTGATGATCCGATGGAATTATACAAAAAGTTCCGTGGCAGAGAACCAAAAGTTGATGCATTATTGAGACGATTGGGATTTAAGAATTAAATGTTTTTTAAAACTGTAGGGACAAGGCTTGCCTTGTCCGTTTGACTTCATAAAAACATTGTCGGGATGGGCAAGCCCATCCCCTAAAAACTATAAAATTTTCCAAAAAAAATAATCTGTCTGTAGATACTTGCTATAACAAATCTCTTCATCTGGGAGTATCATAAATATTGATATTGCTGATTTTTTTCTCTTATCATATCAAACAATTTTTATATATTACCAACCAATTAGCTTCTCTTTAGAAATTCCATCAATAAATAAAGGACACAGAATGGCTGATAAACAAATTAAAACAAATAAGTATCTTGAAAAATTTCTCAGTATAATTGAAAAAGTTGGTAATAAACTTCCAAACCCAACCACTTTATTTGCATTGTTTGCTTTGGCTGTAATTATTCTTTCAGGAATAGTTAGTCAGTTTAATTTTACTGTCGTTCATCCAGGTACTGGACAAGAAATCAAACCAATTAATTTAATGTCAGTTGAAGGATTACATAAAATAATCCTAAATCTTATTACAAACTTCACATCATTTGCTCCATTGGGAACTGTTCTCGTTTCATTATTAGGAATTGCTGTTGCAGAGCATAGCGGACTGATAGGAACAGTATTAAGATTGCTTGTACTGAAATCACCTAAAAAACTTTTAACATTTGTTATTGTATTTGCTGGAATACTTTCTAACACTGCAAGCGAAATTGGTTATGTATTACTTGTTCCGCTTTCCGCGATTATTTTTCTAGCTGCAGGCAGACATCCAATTGCCGGCTTAGCTGCAGCATTCGCTGGAGTTTCAGGTGGTTATAGTGCGAATCTTTTACTTGGAACAATTGATCCTTTACTAGCTGGTTTAACTCAGGAAGCAGCTCATATTATTGACAAATCCTATGAAGTAAACGCAGCTTCAAATTATTACTTTATGTTCGTTTCTACTTTTTTCATTGCAGCAGCAGGAACTTATGTTACTGAAAAAATAGTTGTGCCCCGATTAGGTCAGTACAAAGGTTCAGTTCAGCCAGATGAAATTAAACCTCTTTCGAAGGATGAAACACGAGGTTTAATTTATGCCGGAGTTGCAACACTTATTTTTATTTTAATAATTCTTGCGGGATTGATTCCAGATTATGGATTCCTTCGTGATCCAAAAACAAATGGAATTCTTAAGTCACCATTTTTAAGTGGGATAGTTTCATTCATTTTCTTTGGTGGTGTTTTAGCTGGTCTTGCTTTTGGAATTGGTGCAAAGACTATTAAATCAGATAATGATGTTATAAAAGGAATGAACAAATCAATGGAAACACTCGGCTCTTACATTGTTCTGGTGTTTTTTGCTGCTCAGTTCGTAGCATTTTTTAATTGGACAAATCTCGGAATGATTGTAGCGGTTGAAGGTGCAAATTTTCTTAAAGCCTCTGGTTTGGGTCCTGTGCCATTGCTCATCTCTTTCATAATTATTTCTGCTATTATCAATTTATTTATCGGAAGTGCTTCGGCAAAATGGGCAATTATGGCTCCGGTTTTTATTCCAATGTTTATGCTTCTTGGATATTCTCCGGAATTAGTTCAGGCGGCATACAGAGTTGGTGATAGTGTAACAAATATTATCTCACCAATGATGTCTTATTTTGCTTTGATAATTGCTTTTGTTACCAAGTATGAACCAAAAGCTGGCATAGGAACTTTGATTGCAACGATGCTTCCTTACACAATTGTATTCTTTATCATTTGGGTTTCGTTATTTATTGTTTGGTTTATTTTAGGTTTACCAGTTGGACCAGGTGCAAAAATGTTTATTTAATGAAGCATTAAAATTCAGTTGAAGAGGTCGTTTTATTAAAAATTTAAGTAGCACAGATTAGTAATCTATGCTACAATGCTCTGAGATGATTGCATTGATAAGAAAAATGTAGGGACAAGGCTTGCCTTGTCCGTGTGATTTCATTAAAAACATTGTCGGGATGGGCAAGCCCATCTCCTAGAATTATTTTAAAAATTGATTCAAAATTTTTTAATGTTTACTAAGTTCAAAATCTTTTGGATTGTAACCTTGTTCTTTAAGAATTGTAAAAATTTTATCCATAGTTTCTTTTTCTAACTTTGGTGAACGACTTAATATCCAGCCGTATTTTCTGCTTGGGTTTCCAACAATTGCCCATTGATAATTTGTATCTAATCCGATAATCCAGTAATCACCCCAAATTGGTCTCCAGCCAAGAATGCTAAAGAAACTTACTTCAAGTTTTGCATTGGATTTCTTGTCTACAATTCTAGCTACTCCTTCTGTTCGGTCAGTTGAACCATCTTCTTCAATACAGGAATTAATTACTTCAATTTCACCATTTTCTTTCATCGAATATTTTGCTGTGGTTCCTTTAACACATTGACTCTGAAAGCGATTTGGTATTTTGGCAATTTCGTACCAAAGTCCCAAATATTTGTTTATATCAACATACTCAACTGTTTTAGGAGGTTGCTGTTGTGAGAAGATGTTCATACTTAAAATGATTAAGAAAATTATTGCTTTCATACGACCTCAATTACTTTAATAAAATTATTTTATGTGAAATGTAAAATTCGCCCGCTTTCATTCTCAACAGGTAAACACCTGAAGATAATCCATTTGCATTCAACAGAACTTTATGAGTGCCTGCAGAGTAAAAATTATTTTCTAAATCTATTAATTCTTCACCGATTGTGTTGAAGACTTTTAACGAAACATTCTGTTCTGATGGTAAATAAAAAACTATTTGTGTTGTTGCATTAAAAGGATTCGGATAATTAGCCAAATAATAATCTTCAGGAATAACTTCTGACTCTGAATATTCAACTGATGTCAGTTCCTGTTTCTTTTGCATAATTCTGTTGAAAGATTCGTTAATCCTTTGTTCAGTTATTTTTCCCTGAGATATTTTGTTCATAACAATTCCTACAACACTATCAACAAGCGACCTTCCTGAAAGTTTATTCGTTGTATATAAAAGAATATCATTTCCGGCATTGATTGCAAGTTCAACTGCTTCATCAAATGAATAATTATTCGAAATAGCTCCCATAAACATTCCATCAGTTATAATAAGTCCATCAAATCCCAAAGAATCTCTGAGCAGAGTAGTTAATGTTTTATGAGAAAGGGAAGCCGGATAAACAGAATCAATCTGAGCATTATATAAATGACCACTCATAATGAAATCATCATATCCATTTTGAATTAATCTTCGATATGGAATTAGTTCTGAATCAGCCCAGGTGTTTGTTATATCTGTAAATCCGAGATGAGAGTCAGTTGCAGCACTTCCGTGACCGGGAAAATGTTTTAATGAAGTTAAAATATTCCGCTGATGAAACTCATCTATAAACCAGAAGCAGTGATTAAAAACAGTGTCAGGAATTCTTGAAAAACTTCGATCAAGATAGCCTATTGCAGGACTTTCTGGATTAACATTTACATCAGCCACAGGTGCAAGATTGAGATTAATTTTTGCATCAGCAAGCCAGCCAGCCATTTGTGAAGCCCAGTTTCTTGTAATGGTTTCGTTGTTAAATACAGTTCCAATTTGATATGCTGTGTAAGTTGCTGAATAACCGTTTGTTTCTCTTAGTCGCGCAATTCTTCCTCCTTCCTGATCAATTGCAATAAGAAGTGGTTGTGAAGAATTGGAATGTAACTGTGTTGTCAGTTGATTTAGTTGGGTTGGTGATTCAATATTTCCACTGAACAAAATAACACTTCCGACACCTCTGATTTGTAAGTCATTTATTATAACGGAATCAGTCAATGTTTTGCCTGAAAAACCAACCATAATCATCTGAGAGATTTTATGATATAAATCAGTTTGAGCAAATGCAGAAGAAGTAAGAAGAAGAAGTAAGAAAAATTTTTTCATTTAGTAATAGGTAAAATAGTTAGTCGTGATAAAAGCATTTTTTAATTTCTGATTCTGAAATATATCTAAGAGCCTGGCGATAAATTGCTTTCAGAGTATCTGTATCAATTTCATTATGGTTAGGAAACACAAGTACTTGTTTTTCACCATCTTTAATGCGAGAAATTTTTATATGACTTCCTTTCGGAGAAGTAACAGAAAAATCAAACATCTGAAAAATCTTTACTAAATCATTACCTGATAGGACTTTAAGCTTAGGCATAAAGGATATTATTCAGTTCAATATTTGCAATAATGGCTGGGTTTGTCTGAATGTCATATTTTGACAGATCTTCCACTTCAAGAAATAATGAGAGAGCTTCCCTTAAATTTATAATTAAATCTTCAAGAGTTTTTCCTTGGGTAACAACAGGAATATTAACACCTTCAGCAACAAAATATTCTTCTCCCTTAAAGATTGAGAATTGAATTACCTCTCTCACTTTTTACCTCTTTTTATTTTAAAATTATTTATTTCTCAGATGTCAGAAAATGCAATTAAATCTTCTGCATTAGAGATTAAATTTAATTCGTCAGGTTAAACTATATCATATAGAATTTTTTATAAACTTCCGATTAAAAAATATCATCAATTA
>JAIMAZ010000089.1 GCA_023511695.1 Ignavibacterium sp. | reverse complement strand
GTCCAGCCCGCAGCTTACCACCAGGCGCCAGGAATTTTTACCCCTTTTTTCAGAGATAGTCTGAACAAATTCGAAGTCATAAAAGAATTTCCTGTTGAAAAGAAAAAAGCTGATAATAAAAATCTTCTTACTTATAAATATGTTTTAAGTTATTTCGATTCAGCTGAAGTTACGATTCCACCGATAAGAATTTTCTATCGCACAAAATATGATACTACCTTACGATCAGTTCAATCTGATTCTCTTCAAATAAGAATTCACAAAATAAGTGTTAAAGTAGAAGAAGATATTAAAGATATTAAACCACCTATCAGAATTCCGTTTGACTGGCTTACTCTTATCATCTGGATTCTTGCCGGTGTAGCTATTTTAATCATCGCATATTTTCTTTATAAAAAATATTTCAGAAAGAAATCAGTTGAAGAAGTAATCAAACCCAAAATTATTTTACCGCCACACGAAGAAGCTTTAATGAAACTTGATCAGCTGGATAGAGAACAGCTCTGGCAAAAAGGTTTTGTAAAGGAATATCATTCACGAATTACAGAAATTATAAGAGAGTATTTTGAAAAAAGATTTAATCTGCCTGCTCTGGAGTTAACTACATCAGAGCAGTTGGAGTATCTGAAGATGATTCCGGATGCAAAAGAAATACTGTCGCTTACAGAATCATTTTTATCAAATGCAGATTTAGTAAAATTCGCAAAGTTTATTCCGATGGATGGAGTTAATTCCGAAATGATGAAACAGGCACTCGAAATTGTTAATCTGACTGCACAAAATGTAAGAGTTCAACAGGGTGAGGAAAAAAATGTTTAACAATATAGTTTTTGCATATCCCTGGGTACTTTATTTCTTAATTATAATTCCATTACTTGTTGTTTGGTATTTTTTAAGAGGAAAGAAAAATCGCTCATCAATTATTTATTCATCATCAAAATTATTTCCGGAAAATTTCACTTCGATCAGAACAAAATTTATTCATCTTCCCTTCTTTTTAAGATTGCTCGCATTAGCACTTCTGATTATTGCACTTGCCCGCCCGCAGGATTTTACAACCGGTACTAATGTTAATACAGAAGGAATTGATATTGCAATTGTACTTGATATTTCCGGAAGTATGCTTGCAGAAGATTTCAAACCAAACAGACTTGAAGCTGCCAAACAAGTTGTGGATAAATTTATTCAAGGTAGAATCTCAGACAGAATTGGTTTAGTAATATTTTCACGCGATGCGTTTACACAATGTCCTTTAACAATTGATTATGCTGTGTTGAGAAATCTTCTGAGAGAAATAAAAAGTGGAATGCTTCAGGATGGAACGGCAATTGGGAATGCTATCGCAAATGGTGTTAACAGACTTAAAGACAGTGATGCAAAAAGCAAAGTAATTATTCTTATCACAGATGGTGTTAATAATGCAGGTGAAGTTGATCCACTGTCGGCAGCAGAAATTGCAAGAACATTCGGTATCAGAATCTATTCAATTGGTGTTGGTACTCGTGGTGAAGCACCTTATCCTGTTCAGACTCCATTCGGAATTCGTTATCAGATGGTGCCAGTTGAAATTGATGAAGCATTGCTAAAACAAATTGCTGAAAGAACAGGAGGACAGTATTTCAGAGCAACTAACAACAGAGCTTTGGAAGAAATTTATAATCGTATCGACAAGATGGAAAAATCAAAAATAGAAATTACTTCTTACAGATCAGCCAGAGAATTATATTTCCATTGGCTTGCGGTTGCATTTATTTTTCTTATGATTGAAGTTGGTTTATCAAACACAATTTTGAGGAAACTGCCTTAATATGTTTAGATTTGAAAATCCCGAATACCTGAATTTATTATGGTTGATTCCAATCATAATTCTGCTTTTGTTCTGGCTGAATAAAAGACGCAAAAATCTTATAAATGAATTTGCTGATTTAAATCTTCACAATTCAATTATACCAGATCATAGTAATGCAAAAACAAAAATCAAATCAGCAATTGTAATTCTATCGATAGCATTATTGATATTAGCAGCAGCTAATCCACAGGTTGGAACAAAGCTGCAGGAAGTTAAACAAACAGGAATTGATGTGTTCATTTGCCTTGATGTTTCTTTAAGTATGAGTGCTGAGGATATAAAACCAAATCGGCTTGAAAAAGCAAAGTATCAGATATCGAACTTAATTCAGAGATTAAAAGGCGATAGAATTGGGCTGATAATTTTTGCTGTTCAGGCATACATTCAGTTTCCTCTAACTACTGATTACTCGGCAGCTAATTTATTTCTGAATGCGGTAGATTTTAATTCAGTGCCTCAGCAGGGAACAGCAATTGCTTCTGCAATAAATATGGCTGCACAGTCATTTGATACTGCTTCAACTCAAAAAGCAATTGTGATTATTACTGATGGCGAAGATCACGAAGGAGATATTGAAAGCGCAGTTGAAAATGCTGTTGATAAAGGAATAAAAATTTATACAATTGGTCTCGGCTCTCCTGATGGTGCTCCGATTCCTGTTTATGATGAACAAGGAAATTTGCGTGGATTTAAAACTGATAATCAGGGGAATACTGTTCTTACAAAACTTAATGAACAGATACTTAAAGAAATTGCAAACAAGGGAGATGGAGCTTACTACCGTGGAAATAATTATGAAGATTATCTTGATAAGATCTATTCTGACTTATCCCAACTTGAAAAATCAGAATACGGTACAAAAAAAGTTACAGATTACGAAAGCAGATATTACTATCTTTTAATACCAGCTTTACTGCTGTTGATAATCGAATTTTTTATCTCTGAGAGAAAATCACCATTCTTTGTGCGTCTAAATAAAAAACTTGGTTTGGAAGAATGAGCAGAGTTTATCTTAAAATATTATTTATAGTCTTATTAAGCTTGACGTAATTACTGTTTGCTCAATCTGTTCGTAAACTTAATAATGATGGTGTGGATTTATATGAACAGAAAAAATATTCAGATGCAGAAGTGAATTTCAGAAAAGTTCTCGAAAAAAATGCGGATGACTTTATTTCAAATTTTAATCTCGGCGATTCATATTACAAGCAGCAGAAATATGATGAAGCAATAAAATCATATCAGAATGCATTAGGTAAAGCAAATGATGATTTATCCAAAGCGAAAGTTTATCATAACATTGGTAACTCGTTATTAAAAGCAAACAAGATTGAGGAAAGCATCGAAGCATACAAGAACGCATTGAAATTAAATCCGAATGATTCTGATACAAAATACAATTTATCTTATGCATTGGAACTTATGAAAAATAAGGATAAGAATAATAAGCAGCAGCAACAACAAAATCAGAATAATCAGCAGAATCAGAATCAACAACAGCAGAATCAAAACAATAACCAGGATAAAAACGAACAGAATAATCAGCAGCAAAATCAACAGAATCAACAGCCAAAAGATCAGGAAGCAAAACAGGATAATACTAAACAACAACAGCAAACTGATTCAAAAATTTCAAAAGAGCAAGCTGAAAGAATGCTGGAAGCTTTAAAAAACAACGAAAAAGAATTACAAAAGAATTTAAGAAAAGTTAAAGGTAAAGTTGTAAAACCGGAGAAGGATTGGTGATGAAAAAATTATTCATACTATTCTTTCTTTTATGTGGTGTTCAATATTCTATTCCACAGTCATTCACTGCTTCAGTTGATAAAAATCCTGTTGAGGAGAATGACCGGTTTGAGGTTTCTTTTACTTTTGAAGGAAGTGATATTAACTCAATAAGAAATTTTAGTCCACCTTCATTCAACAATTTTAAAATTCTTGGCGGACCAAATCAATCAACAAGTATGCAGATAATTAACGGTGCAGTTAGTGCATCAAGAACATTCTCGTATATTCTTCTTCCAACTTCAACAGGTACTTTTACAATTGGTAGTGCTAGCATTGAATTCAAAGGTCAGATATTAAAAACTGAACCATTGAAAATAACAGTAGTGAAAGGAACACCTAAACCCAAAGAAGAACCACTGGCTGGAGTTTCTGAAGATGAAATTGCAAAGAATCTTTTCATAAGAGCTTCTGTTGATAAAAGTCGTGCTTATCTCGGAGAACAAATCACAGTTACTTATAGACTTTACACAAGACTGAATATTGCGGCACAAATGTCAATTAGTAAACTTCCACAATACAATGGTTTTTGGGCTGAAGAGTTGGAGACATCAAGAACTTTAAGCTTTTCAACAGAAGTAATTGATGGCAAGAAATACAGTGTTGCTGTATTAAAAAAAGCCGCACTTTTTCCAACTCAAATTGGAAAACTTGAACTAACTCCTTTTGAATTAGCAGTTCCGATTGAAATTCCGA
The DNA here is from genome assembly GCA_023511695.1 of Ignavibacterium sp. Classification (GTDB taxonomy): domain Bacteria; phylum Bacteroidota; class Ignavibacteria; order Ignavibacteriales; family Ignavibacteriaceae; genus Ignavibacterium. The sequence continues at coordinate 5,571 of JAIMAZ010000089.1, read as the reverse complement.
AGAAAAGAAATCCAAATAATATTTGGGATAGTTTTTTTGATGATCCATTCAGGCGAGGCGATATTTATCAGTACAATGCTAAATCAAACACACTAAGAGTTGATGTGATTCCACTTCCCGAAGAAAATAAACCCGCATCATTTAGTGGTGCTGTCGGCAAGTTTGATTTTGCTGCATCAATTGATAAACAAAAAACAAAAACAAACGAACCAATTACATTAAAATTATCTATTTCAGGAACAGGTAATTTAACATTACTTCAATTGCCTGATTTTGAACTTCCAGCCGGATTTGAAAAGTACGAACCCAAAGTAATTGATCAGATTAATCGCCTGAATAAAATCGGTGGCGTCAAAACAGTTGAATACCTTTTAATCCCCAGAATTTCTGGAACCAGGGAAATCAAACCAATTCAATTTTCTTATTTCGATCCTGATATCAGAAAATATATCGAGCTGAAATCAAATCCATTTTACTTAACAATTGAGCAAGGTGATTCAGCAGCAAATTATTACATTGCTCAAAAGGAAGGCGTTAAACAACTTGGAACAGATATTCGTTTTATAAAAACCAAATTTGATGATATCGCAAAGAAGCAGGAACATTTAATTACCAAACCAGCATTCTGGATTGCAACCGCTTTGCCTTTATTGGCTTTTATAGGATTGATTGGATGGAAAAGAAAACAGGATAAACTTTCCGGCAATATTCAATTGCTGAAATATCAACGGGCTGAGAAAGTTGCCAAATCAAAATTTAAGAAGGCATCAAAATTTCTCGAAGCAGGAAACAGCGAAGCATACTATTCAGAAATTGCTCAGGCATTTTTCGGATACCTTGAAGATAAACTTCATATTCCAAAATCTGAATTTACATTGGATAAAGCTCATTCAGTGCTTGTTGAAAAAGGAATTGATATTCAACTTGCCGATAGAATGAAAAAAGCCGGAGAGAAATGTGAGTTCATTCGTTTCGCTCCAAATGCAAGTGCTTCAACAGCAATGAAAGATTTTTATGATGAACTTCTTAATGTTGTAATTGATATTGAAAAAGCTCTGGATAAATGATATGAGAAGAAGTAACCTATTACTCTTATTCATTTTATTTTTTTCAATCGCATTTGCAGAAACTTCTGTAGATGATTTAATGAATAAAGCAAATGATTTATATGTTAAAGGTCAGTTTGAAGAGGCTATTAAAGTATATGAATCACTTGCTCAGGAAGGATATGAAGGAACTTCACTTTTTTACAATCTTGGAAATGCATATTATCGGACCGGAAAAATCGGTTATGCAATTTTGTATTATGAAAAAGCTCTGAAACTTTCACCTGATGATGAGGATGTTCAACATAATCTGCAATTAGTAAAATTAAATCTTAAAGATAAGATTGAAGCACTGCCGCCATTTTTTCTTTTCAGAATTTGGGAATCGGTTCTTTCTTTGCTTTCTTCAGAAGGATGGACAATTTTGAGCTATATTTTGTTTTTAATAATTCTTCTTACCCTTGGATTTTATTTCTTTACTAAGAATATTGCGCAGCAGAGAATAGCATTTTATTCATTCGTGATTTCATTTGTTTTGTTTCTTACTACAGTAGGTTTACTGATAGTTAAGTTAAATCAGGAAAGCAAATTAAAATACGGAATTGTTCTTGAAACAAGTTTAACTGCAAAAAGTAGTCCTGATCCACAAGGTAAAGATGCATTTATTGTACACGAAGGACTGAAAGTAAGAATAGAAGATAAAGTTGATAAATGGGTGAAGATAAGATTAGAAGACGGACAAGTTGGTTGGGTAGAAAATTTTTCAATTGGAATAATTTAATTACAAACAAATCTAAAGGAGGATCTATGAAGTTCCTGTTATCTGTGTTCGCATTTCTTTTTGTTCTTTCGATCAGCTCTTTTGCTCAAGAAAAATCCTGTTGCAGCAGTGGCGATAAAGTTAAAAAAGAAGTTTCTATAGAAAAGTCAGTGAACAAGGACGGAAAAACTGTTGAAGTAAAAGAAACCATTATGAAGGATGGTAAAACCGTCGAAGTGAAAAAAGTGGTTAAAGAAGATGGTTGTTGCTCAGGCAGTAAAGATGCTGTTAAGAAGAGTTCAGATGAAAAATGCAGCGATAATAAAGATGTTTCGATGAAAAGTGATTGTTGTAAATCTGATTCGAAAACAGAAAACAAAACTGAGAAATAATTTCATTTGGCCTTGGGGTTGACTAAAAAGTTAAAAATTGTCAGGCTGAGCCTGTCGAAGACTGACGATATGAATCAAAATCTCACTTCGACATCCGTCTCTGACAGATGACGGATTAGTGCGACATAAATATTTACTTTTTGGACAGCCCTAAAATGCCGCTTTTTATTCCGAAAAAATCTCTTCTATTAAATCAATTAGCTGTTGTCTTGGAAAAGGTTTTGCAAGATAGTGCGTGCAACCCGAGGTAAGCATCCTATCTCTATCACTGTCTAATGCAAAAGCTGTAACTGCAACGATTGGGGTTGTATGATACTGAGGCATTAAACGTAATTCACGAACAACATCTAATCCACTTTTATCTCCATTTAATCCAATATCCATCAGTACTAAATCAAAATGTTTATTTTTTGCAACTTCAATTGCATCATTAGCATTATTGATTGTAGTTAGCTGAACAATGTTACCAATAAATGCAGAAATAGTCTGAATATTAATCGGATCATCTTCAACCAGCAAAACTTGTTTGAACTTCAAATCTACTTTTACTGATGAGGATTGAAATTGAATTGAAGTGTTTTCATCATTTTTTACTGCAGAATTTAATTCAACAAAGAATGCAGAACCTTCTCCAAGTTTACTGTTAAACCAAATTCTACCGTTCATCATCTTCACATATTTTTTTGTAAGCGTTAAACCTAATCCGCTTCCTTCAAATTGTCGGTTGTAACCTTCGCTTACTTGTCTGAAAGGTTCAAAGATTACATCGTGATAAGAATCGGGAATTCCAATTCCTGTATCAACAACTTTTATGATTACTTTATTTTCGTTTGTAAATGCCCGTAATGAAATACCACCTGTATCAGTATATTTAACCGCATTGGAAAGCAAATGAGTTACAACAGATTTAAGAAGATTAGCATCAGCAAAAGCAAAAATTTCTTCTTCATCTAGATCGAGATAAAGATTTAAACCTTTAAGCTTTGCTTCATTTACAAAAATTTCGTAAGAGTTTTTTATCACTGTTACAATGTTAGTTGGTCTTAAATCAACAGGTAGATTTTCAGTTTCTAATCTTGTTAAATCTAAAATTGCATTAAGTGTTTCGTGAAGCCGTTGGCCACTTTTGTTAATTATTCCTGCAAGCTCTTTGGTTAAGTGATCTTTGGTTTCTTCTTCAATCATACTTGCACAACCAAGAATTCCAACTAAGGGTGTTCGCAGTTCGTGACTCATATTAGCAAGGAAATTTGTTTTCAGTCTGCTCGTTTCTTCTGCTTTAGCTTTAGCGACTTTAATCTCATCCAAAAGTTTCTTTAGTTGGGTAATATCATCTTTAATCCCGATGAAATTTGTTATAACACCGTTTTCATTTTTAACAGGCGAAATACGCGCATATTCCCAATACAGAGTTCCGTCTTTTCTTTTATTCAGAAATTCACCTTCCCAGTTTTCGCCAGCAAGAATTTTTTCCCATAATTCTTTATAAGTTTCTTTTGCAGTATAACCTGATTTTAGAAATCTCGGATTTTCACCAATCACTTCTTCTTTTGAATAACCAGTTAATTTGGTAAAAGTATCATTCACATAATCAATATTCCCATTTACATCCGTTATAATCACTGCTGAACTGCTTTGATTAATTGAAAAAGAGAGAAGCTTAAGCTGTTCTTCTGATTTTCTTTTTTCTGTTATATCTCTGATAATTAATTGAAGCAGGCTGTTTCCATTAATATCAACTTTATAAAGATTTCCTTCTGTGAGAATTTTTTTATCAGAAGTTTCAAAACACCATTCGAATATTGTTGTTTCTCCTTTGAGTGCTTTATTCAAATAAAAGTTTATTAACTCTTCGGAATTTTCATTGTTATGTTGAACTTCAGGAGAAAATTCTTCAAGCAAAGAATGAATTATTTGAGATTTGTTTTTTCCAAAAAGCTTTTCGGCTGCCGGATTGCAATCTAAAATTCTGAATGATTTTATATCAATAAGTAAAATAGGATCATAAGCATTTTCAAATAATGCTCTGAATTTCTTTTCTGATTCACGGATAAGATTCTGAAACTTTTTTCTTTCTGTTATATCTCTTGAAATGCACAGAAGATAATTCTCTCCGTTTATCTTTATACCTTTTGCACTTATTTCTGCATCGAAAGTAGTTCCATCTTTTCGCTTATGGATAAGTTCAAAAGTTTCTGCTTCGTTGCTTAGCTTATCAATGGTTGATAAAATTTTTTGTTCGTTCCAGCTTGCGTTGTAATCTCTTGCATTAAGTTGAAGCAATTCTTTTGAGCTGTAGCCAAGCATTTTGCAGAAGGTATCATTTGTCTGTACGACATTTCCTTGACGATCAAGTATATAAACTGCATCGTTAATAGACTGCAATAGTTCAAGCGATAGATTTCCTAAATGTTCTCTCATTTACAAATAGTATCCAAAATGTTCACAATCAATTTGATACAAATAAAAAGAATAAAAAATAAGATGAATGATGTTTCTTATGTAGTAATTCAGCTACAAAAATTTTTTACACTTTTTTAAGTCAAGTATGTAGTAAAATTACTACAAGAAAATAAATGATTATCCTATAACAAATATTCAGGAAGATTTTCAAATTTGACCAAGAAATTTTAAGGAATTTAGTAAATGAAAAGTTGTGGAGTCGCCGTGCTTGATCGAATTATGACCTTTCTTTCCGTGCTATATTCCCTCATACTGCTTTCCACCCTCATAATTCTTTTAAGTTAACGGCGCTCCCAATGCTAGAAAATGGGTGTATAAATGATTTGGTATAAAATAAGTTTTCCTTCGTATCTGACTAACGGCAGAAGTCGTGAGTCGTTTATTAAAGAGTTTTTCAAACACTGGAAAGTTTTTGGAAAACCCGAAGGAATGGCAATTTATGAATTGGAATATGATCTTGATGCTCATGGAGTAATTTATGTATCGATTCCTAATCAGGGAATTGATAATATAATACAGTTATCTTTAAAGAAATTTACAGCGATACCTATTAAAGCGCCATCGGTGAAATTAAGGAAAATTGATATAGAAGTTTTTTCATAGCCTCCTCTGTGATTGTTGGTGGTTAGTATAACAATACAATTCAAACCGTTTGGTCAAGCGGTTTGAGTAAAGCCTCCACAAGCCCCCTCCGGAAACGGAGGGGATTTTTTTTATAATCCTATCATTAACCCAACTTTGAATTGCAAATTATTAATTGATCTTTTATCAGAAATTATATGCGTATCATCATTTGCCTGATAAAGTGGATCTTTATCATCATTTAATGATTTATAGGAATCCAATCGATCAGGATTTGTTGATGATGCTGAGAATTCTTTACCGAATAAATTCATCAGCTGATAGTGAA
>JAIMAZ010000088.1 GCA_023511695.1 Ignavibacterium sp. | reverse complement strand
ATCTATATGGAAGTTTATTCATCTTATTCAAAAAATTATTACAAAACTTTCAGAAAAAGTCTGTTTGTTTTTATTTTCTATTGGGCTTAAGTTTTCAATGTTATTTATAAATAATTTACCATAGGAGGAAAAATTCAGTGATTATTGCCATACCTAAGGAACTCCTGCCTGGTGAAAACAGAGTTGCCTGCGTTCCCGATGTCGCTTCCAAATTAATCAAATCCGGATTTGAAATTATTGTAGAGAAAAGTGCCGGCCTGAATGCCGGATTCCGAGATGAACAGTACATCAAAGCGGGCGCTAAAATTGCTGATACTGTTGAAGAGCTGTATTCAGATGCAGATATAATTTTCAAAGTTCAGCGACCAATCGAACACCCGTCAGGAAAACACGAAGTTGATTTATACAAAAAAGGTTCTCTTTTAATTTCTCTTGCTTATGTTCTTCACTACTTCGAGACAGCAAAAAAATGCGCAGAGAAGGGAATTGATTTCATTTCTATGGATATGATTCCAAGAACAACTCTTGCTCAAAAAATGGATGCGCTTAGTTCTCAGGCAAATATTGCAGGATATAAAAGTGTTATACTCGCTGCTAACCATCTCGGAAAAATATTTCCGCTAATGATGACTGCGGCAGGGACAATTTCTCCTGCAAAAGTTGTGATAATGGGAGCCGGAGTTGCTGGTCTTCAGGCGCTCGGAACCGCTAAAAGATTAGGTGCAGTAGTTGAAGTTTCTGATATTCGTCCTGCAGTTAAGGAAGAAGTTCAATCACTTGGTGGAAAATTTATTGAAGTTGAAACTTCTGCCGATATGCAGGATGCCGGCGGTTATGCTAAAGAAGCTTCACCGGAATTTTTGAAAAAGCAGCAGGAGCTAATCTTCAAACATGTAACAGAAGCTGATATAGTAATTACAACTGCTTTAGTTCCCGGAAAGAAAGCTCCAATACTTGTAACCGAAGAAATGGTTAAACATATGAGAGCTGGCAGCGTTGTACTTGATATGGCAACTGAATTCGGCGGCAATTGCGAAATTAGTGAAAGAGGAAAAACTGTTAAGAAGTATGATGTTACTATAATAGGTGAATCAAATTTACCAAGTCTGGTTCCGACACACGCAAGCGAAATGTATTCAAAAAATATTCTCAGTCTTATTCAGCACATATCGAAAGATGGAAAAATAAATTTGAATCTTGATGATGAGATTGTTAAAGGTTGTCTGATAACCAGAAATGGTGAAGTTATTAATCAAAGAATCAAAGAATTAATTAAGTAAAAGTTTGTTCTTTAATTAAAGGGAAAAAAGTTATGGAAGAATATTTATTTCTAATGCATATTTATGTTTTCGTTCTTGCCATATTTGTTGGCTTTGAACTCATCACTAAAGTTCCTCCTACACTGCACACACCACTGATGTCGGGTTCAAATGCTATTTCAGGAATTACAGTAGTAGGTGCAATACTAAGTGCTGGTATGGAACAATTTAATGTAAGTACAATTTTGGGTCTTGTTGCAGTAATCTTCGCAATGATAAATGTTGTTGGCGGATTTCTTGTAACTGACCGAATGCTAAAAATGTTCAAGAAAAAGTGAGATGAAAAATGAAAGCAGTTATTGAAATTACTTATCTAGTCTCTTCAATTTTATTCATCTTCGGAATAAAAAAATTAGCTTCTCCCAAAACTGCAAGACAGGGAAATTTGTATGCAGCAATAGGAATGTTTCTCGCAATCGTTGCAACTCTTCTCGATCAGAATGTTTTAACTTATGAATGGATTATTATTGGCTCAATAATCGGTGCTTTAATTGGTTCAACTATGGCAATTAAAGTTCCTATGACCGGAATGCCTCAAATGGTTGGATTATTAAATGGTTTCGGTGGAGGTGCTTCGACACTCGTAGCGCTTTCGGAATATTTCAGAAAAAATCCAAATTATCCTGTTGATACCGGTGCTGCATTTATTCTTCCTGTTGATCAGGGAGTTGCTATTATTCTCAGTTTGCTTATTGGTAGTGTTACATTCACTGGTTCATTGATTGCATTTGGTAAATTACAGGGAATTGTTACAGGAAAAGTTGTTAAATATCCTTTACAGCATCCGATAAATCTAGTTTTGTTGTTAGCTGTTTTGGCTGCCGGCGCTTATGTAGTAATCAATCCAAATGAACTCAATTTGTTATTTATCATTACCGGAGTATCACTTGTACTCGGAGTTCTTTTAGTACTTCCGATTGGTGGAGCAGATATGCCTGTTGCAATTTCGTTGCTCAATTCTTACTCAGGTTTGGCAGCATCAACAACGGGATTTGTGCTTGGTAACAATGAATTGATTATTGCCGGTGCTCTTGTTGGTGCCTCAGGAATTATTCTCACAATAATTATGTGCAAAGGAATGAACCGCTCTTTGATGAATGTAGTAATGGGTGGTTGGGCAAGTGCCGGAACAACAGGACCTGCTGCAACAACTTCTGCAAAAGGACAGGTTAAATCTATTGATACGGAAGAACTGGCAATGTTGCTTGATGCAGTAAGCAGTGTTATTATCGTTCCAGGTTATGGAATGGCAGTTGCTCAGGCGCAACACGCAATAAGAGATTTGATGAATGTGCTTGAAAAGAAAGGTGTTAATGTTCGTTTCGCAATTCATCCTGTTGCGGGAAGAATGCCAGGACATATGAATGTGCTTTTAGCTGAAGCTCAGGTTCCATACGATAAACTTTACGCTATGGAAGATATTAACGATGATTTTCCGAATACGGATGTTGTAATTGTTATCGGTGCAAATGATGTTGTTAATCCGGCTGCCCGACACGATCCTAATAGTCCGATTTATGGAATGCCAATCTTAAATGTTGATTATGCAAAAACTGTAATTATAAACAAGCGTTCATTAAATGTTGGTTATGCAGGAATTGATAACGAATTGTTTTTCTATCCAAATGCGTTGATGTATTTTGGTGATGCTAAAGAAGCAGTAACAAGACTTGTAAACGAATTAAAATCTTCATCATAAGATTTTTTATACGATTTCTTTCCCTCTTTTGCCATTGCGAAAGAGGGATTTTTTTTGTTACACCGTTTCTGATGACTTCAAACAAAGATTGATTTATATTTGAATAGAAAACTCAAATAATTTGGAGATTAATATGAAAATGAATTGGGAGCCCTTTATTGGCTATATGGTTAATGTTACTATGCACGAAAACTATGGCTTGACTTTCGATTCAAAAAATGATCAGACTTTATATGAAATTGTTTTTAAAACCGGAAAACTTACTGCCGTTTTTGACGATGGTTTGCTTCTTGAAACTCACCGCGAAAATCATAAAGTGAATATTTTCATTCCGCACAATTCAATTAAATGTGTTGAAATGTTTGATATTAAAGGGGAATAATTTTGAAAAATATATTCTTATTTATCTGCCTGCTCTGTTCAATAAATTCATTTGGACAGGAAATCACAATCCGAAGTCTTCAGGTTTACACAACTGATGATGAAAAATCTTTTCCCGTTGTAACATCGAAAAATCAACTTGTGATTGAATTTGATGTTCAAAGTAAAACTCTTCCTGTTTTTAATATTATTTTCAGATTCTGCGACAGGAACTGGAAGCCGGTTGACAACATATTTTTTAATAACTTCGGACAAAATGTTGCGTATTTCCTTGATCAATATACATTACCTGTAACTGTTGAAGAAGCTGATTATCATTTCACAAACCGCTTTCCCGATAAAGCCGGTTATGTGAGTTTTCCTTTTTCAGGGAAATGGAGATTTTATGTTGTTGATCCTCAGGACACATCTAAAGTTTTTGCTGAAGGAAAATTTATTGTAGCTAGACCGGAAGTTTATTTAGATGTTGATTTGAAAAAAGAAACAATTGAAAATCAAACATATTATCCGCCTGAACTCGCAAGATCTTTTTGGGTTGTTGTAAAGTCAACTATTCCTGAAGAATTTTTTCCGCACTTTATTGATGAAGTAGAAATTATCAGAAACCATCTTATTGATTACTCGATTCGAATAAACAGAAACGACCAGTTCGATTTCAACCGTAAATTTGAATGGGATGGAGCTAACAATATTACTTTTATTGCGAAAGATTTTCGTCCGGGCAATGGCTACAGACAAGTTAATCTGATGAACACAAATACTTATAGTGCAAAAAATGTTCTCGCAAAATTTGAAGGGTTTGAAACAGACCGCTTTTATAAAAATCCATCTTTTGATTTTAACGGTGGAATGATTTTTTATAATCACAAAGATCCTTATGCAACTTATATGAATGTGAAATTTTCAATCAAGCCTTCAATTCAGATTTATGGCGATGTTTATCTCGTTGGTGCTTTTAACGAGTGGAAAGTTACACCAGAATATAAAATGGATTTTGATGGTGAGCTTTACACAAAAACTATTCTATTGAAACGCGGTGTGTATGATTATCAGTATGTTGTAGTGAACGGCGATCCCAACAATCCGAAAAATATTGATTGGTACATTCTTGAAGGAAATAATTGGGAAGCACCGAATACAATAAATGTTCTTCTTTATTATCGTGATCAGAACTATGGAGGTTATGATCGCTTAATTGGTTTTTCCAGAATTAAAACTAAGTGAAACAAATGAAAAAATTAAAAGTTGGTGTTATTGGTGTTGGTCATCTTGGAAAACTTCACACTAAAATGTTCAGCTCAATAGAAAATTGCGAACTTGTTGGTGTTTATGATGCCAATCCAGAAACTGCAACCTCTGTTGCTCATGAATTTCAAACCAATTTTTTCAGTTCGATAAACGATTTGTTAAAAAACACTGAAGCAGTGTCAATTGCTGCTACCACAAGTGCACATTATCAGCTAGCAAAAAATGCTTTTGATTTTAACAATCATGTTTTTATCGAGAAACCAATTACTGCTACTATTGAAGAAGCAGAAGAATTAGTAAAAATTTCAAATGAGAAAAAACTTAATCTGCAGGTTGGTCACATAGAAAGATTTAATCCGGGATTACTAGCATTAGAACATTATATAAATGATCCGAAATTTATTCAGAGCGATAGACTTGCTCAGTTTAATCCAAGAGGAACTGATGTTGCTGTAGTTCTTGATTTGATGATTCATGATATTGATATTATTCTGAGTTTTATAAAAAGTCCGGTGAAAAATATTGAAGCAAACGGAGTTGAAGTTGTATCAGATCATATAGATATCGCAAACGCGAGAATTCAATTTGAAAACGGTGCAGTAGCAAATGTAACAGCAAGCAGAATATCACAAAAGAAAATGCGTAAAATGAGAATCTTTCAAAGGGATAATTATCTTTCGTTAGATTTTGTTACAGGTGTTAGTGAAGTATATCGTTTGCTTCCTGTTGATTTACCGGTTTCAAATGGCTCAATTTCTTTCGGAGAGATTGGAATCGGCGATAGAAAAAAAAGATTGGTATACGAACAACCAGAATCAAAGGAAGTAAATGCACTTCAGTATGAACTACAATTGTTTGTCAATTCAGTTTTGAATAATACTAAGCCGGTAGTTTCAGGTGAAGATGGTCTCAGAGCACTGAAAGTGGCTGAAGCTATTATTGAAAAAATTAATGAATCAAAGAAAGTTATTTTATGAGAAAATTAGTTTTAATCATTTTATCAATTGCTATAACTTTTACTTTTTATAAATGCAGTATTTATCAGACAATTACGAATTTATCACGATTACAATTTAAGCTTGGAGAAATAAACAGCTTCCGTGTCAATGATCTGGATATTTCAAACAAGTCATCACTAAATGATTTTAATGCAACTGATTTAATAAAATTAACTACAAGTTTCACTCAGGGTAAATTGCCTGTTTCTTTCGTGTTGAATGTTGATGCTAAAAATCCAAATGACGGAACCGGCGGCTACGCCAGAACGGATGCGACATTAAAATCTTTCAAGTGGAGATTATTTATTGATGATAAAGAAACAATCTCCGGCGATATTGATTCACCCGTTACAGTTCCGGGAACAGGTGAAGTTACTAAAATTCCGCTTCGTGTAAATATTGATTTACTTCAATTCTTCAAGGATCAGGGTTTTGATAGAATAATTAATCTTGCTTTAACTCTTGGTGGGAAGAATGGCTCGACTTCTAAAATTACTTTGTATGCTACTCCAACAGTTTCTACTCCAATCGGGAACATTACTTATCCCGGAGAATTAAAAATAATTGACACACAATTTACTAACTGAGAAAAATTACTATGGCTAAATCAGAGAAATATGCTGTTGGTGTTGACTTAGGAGGAACGAATATAAAAATCGGAATCGTTTCCGCAGATGGAAAAATAATTTCTAAAACTTCCGTCAAAACCGAAGCACAAGCAGGACCAAAAGTGGTCATTAAAAATATCAAAAAAGGTATTGATGAAATATTGAAGACGAATAAAAGAAAAATTTCCGGAATTGGAATCGGTGCGCCGGGAATTGTTTCGTCTAAAAAAGGAGTTGTGCAAAATCCACCAAATCTTCCCGGCTGGGATAAAATTGAACTTGGTGCAATAATAAAAAAAGAATTTGGTTACAAAGTTAATGTTGAGAATGATGCAAACGCAGCAGCTATAGGTGAACTAATTTTTGGTGCAGGACAAAAATATTCTTCTTTCGTAATGGTTACTCTTGGAACAGGTGTTGGAGGTGGAATTGTATTTAATAAAAAAATATTTCGAGGTGAAATTGGCGGTGCTGGTGAAATTGGTCATGTTTGTATTGACCCAAATGGTCCAAGATGTAATTGCGGCTCAACCGGATGCATCGAAGCTTATGCAGGAAATCATTACATTAAAGAAGAAGTGAAAAAGGATCTTCATAATCATCCATCTTCAAAAATCTGGGAATTGATTGAAGGCGATCTTGAGAGAGTTTCACCACGAATAATTCAGATGGCAGCAGAGCTTGGTGATGTTTATGCAAAAGAATTTATTCACGATTTAGGTGTTAAACTTGGAGTTGCTTTTACATCAATTAGTAATATTCTTGATATAAGTACTTTTATTGTTGGCGGTGGTGTTGCAGGTTTTGGAAGACCATTACTTACAACAATAAGATCAACGATGATTGCCAGAGTATTAACTCCGTTAAAGAGCAGAATTACAGTTGTACCTGCTAAACTGAAAAACGAAGCAGGAATTCTTGGTGCTTCAGCATTAGTATTTTATAATACATAATAAATTTTTTGCGCATTATCTGATTATGAAACAAAACATAATTTTTCTTTTTTTATTATTTAGTTTCACATATTCCTTTGCGCAAATTAATGATACACTCTTAACTCCACAGAACTTCAATTCACTTTCAGACACTTCAATATCAGGCAAACCTAAAAAGTATGATGTTGACACAACTGTATTCGCAGAAGCTAAGGATTCTATTTTCTTCAAAATAAAAGAGAAGAAAATGTTAATCTTTGGCAGCGGCAATCTCAAGTACAAACAAACTGAAATAAAAAGTGGTGTTATAGAAATTGATTTTGAAAAAAGTAATATTGATGCAAGAGGAATCAGGAATGATACTTTGAACCAATATATTGAAACTCCAACTCTTGCTGAAGCCGGCGAAGTTTACAAAGGCAATAGAATGAAATATAATTTCAAAACTCAACAGGGAATTATATCATTCGCACAAACAGAACAGGAAGGTTCAAAGTACACTGGTCAGAAAATTAAAAAAGTTGATAAAGATGTTTACTTCATTGCAGATGGAGTTTATACTACTTGTGAGGATAGTATTCCTCATTATTATTTCTACTCTCCGAAGATGAAAGTTATTCATAAAGAACAGATTGTTGCGGAATGGATTTTTCTTTACTTCGGTGGAGTTCCTTTTCCAATTCCATTACCATTTGCAGTCTTTCCAATTGAATCTGGAAGAAGATCAGGAATTATTCCTCCTGTGTTTGGTGATGATGGAACTTACGGAACTTACTTCTCGCGCTTTGGATATTTCTGGGCAATCAACGATTATATGGATGTAAACTTAACCGGAGATTTTTATACGCGTGGAAGTTATCGCATTAATAGTTTGTTTCGCTATGCGAAAAGATATGAATACACCGGAAGTCTTGATGGAAGTTATGGAAGTTTTGTAATTGGAGAAGAAGGCGATCCAAACCGCAGTGAAACTAATGATTGGAGATTCAGATGGAATCACAATCAAACAATTACTCCAACAATGAGGTTTGATGCACGACTTGAATTTCTTTCTAACAATCAAATTACACGAAACATTTCTGATATAAATGACATTCTTCGAAACGAAGCAATTTCAAACGCAACATTGTTTAAGTCGTGGGATGAATCAGGAAATAGTATTTCGATTAACTACAACAGACGACAGGTTTTTCAAACGAATGAAGTATTCGAAATACTTCCAAGTATAACTTTTACTATGTCGCAGAAGTATCCTTTTCGTTCAGGTGTTGGAAGCTCAAAAAGTATTCTTGAAACATTTGGTTATTCATATTCTGGTTCGTTTGAGAACAGAAGAAACAGAAAAGACCGCGACCTAAAAATCAGAGGTGGATTTAATCATCAGATAATTGCAAGCTTATCTCCAAAGATTGGTTATTTCACATTTCAGCCATCGTTTAATTATCAGGAAAGATGGTATAATAAAAGAATTAAAAGATTCTCCGTTCCAAATTTTGAAGGTAAGGATTCAATTATCACAAACGATGTTAAAGAAATTAATTTTGTCAGAACTTTTTCTTTAGGACTCAGTGCTTCAACAAAATTTTATGGAGTATTTAATCCCGAATTACTTGGAATTAAATCAATCCGTCATACAGTAATTCCAAACATCAGTTACTCGTTCATTCCCGATTTTTCAAAAAAAGGTTGGGGGTATTTTGACTATTACACCAATCAGGCAGGACAGCAGATAAAGTACAGCAAATTTGAAAATGAAATATTTGGAGGTGCTTCAAGCCGAGAATCTCAATCAATCAATTTTTCTCTTTCAAATATTTTTGAAATGAAAACCCAAAGTGATCCGACTGATACTACATCAAAAGAAAATAAAATTCAGTTACTTAATCTCAATTCCAACATTGGATACGATTTTACTGCTGACAGTTTAAAATTTTCTGACTTAAGATTGAATTACAGAACTCAAATTGGAAATTTCTTGAGCTTCAACGGTGGGTCAACATTTACTTTGTATGATTATGAAGGAAATATTCCCAGAGTAAACAGATTCCTTTATGATGTTGGAAAAGGATTACTAAGATTAACAAGCTTTAATTTTTCTATTTCACTTACACTTTCTGGTGAGAAATTAAAATCAACTCAAACTCAGCAAACTTCTCGTCCGATGCAGGAATCAGGTTTTGCACAGGATAACAGAAATATTTATCAGGGATTGTATTATATGACTGACCCGGATTTTTCAATTCCGTGGGATATCAGTCTTAATTATATTTTTAATGAATCACGCCCAGTACCAAGTAAAATAACAAAGTCCGCAAGTATCAGTGGCAGTATGAATTTTAATTTAACTCCTGCCTGGAAAGTATCTTTAACTGGAAGTTATGATCTTCAGCGAAAAGAATTTGCTGCACCCGTTGTTAGAGTTTCGCGGGATTTGGACTGTTGGATAATGAATTTTACCTGGAATCCTGTTGGAACATTCAGAGGTTATATGCTTGAGATAAGAGTTAAAGCTCCGCAGCTGCAGGATTTGAAAATTACAAAGCGCGATCAATTCTATGAAGGAAGATGATGCTGCAATATATCATTGATGGTAATAATCTGATTGGGAAAATATCTTCATTAAAACAACTACCTGATAAACAGCTTGCTCGTGAGAAACTTGCTTTACTCTTAGAAAAATATTTTCATGGCAGGAAAGTGAAAGTAAGTTTACAC
>JAIMAZ010000009.1 GCA_023511695.1 Ignavibacterium sp. | reverse complement strand
GGAACTTATGGTCATTATCTTTTGCATGTTGATCCGAATCGTTCGGAAAGAATCACTAAAAAAATTGACGAAGGTGATTTGAGTGAAAAGCCCGGCTGGGTAAGACTCTCACTTCATCCAACAATGAAAGACGAAGAACTTCTTTTCATTATTGATGCAATTGATCAGATTGTTTTGAACATAAATTACTGGTCAAAAGATTATTGGTACGACAAAACCAAGAATGAATTCTTTCATAAAACTTACGATGGAAAAGAATTAGAAAAAGTAAAATCGTGGTTTGAGTTAGGAGTAGTTGAAACTGTAGAAGATTAAAAAGTATCGTTCTTTAATTTCAATTCATTACATCAAAACAACTCCATAGAAAGGAGGAAAGTGCGATGTTAACCTTAGGTGCTTACGAAAAATGTAAGCGATATATTGAGTCTCACTCCAAAGAAACTAAAGAAACTTCCCGAAAGAAAGAACAATTCCCTTGCATAACAATTTCCCGTCAAACCGGTGCTGGCTCTTATGAAGTTTCAGAAAAACTGATAAGACTGCTCGATAAAAAAACTAAAGAATCAGAACAGAAATGGACATACTTCAATAAAGAACTTATTAAAAAAGTAATTGAAGACCACAACCTTCCGGAGATTGTAAGTAACTATCTTGCGGAAAATAAATATCAGCATTTAACAGATGCAGTTTATGAATTACTTGGTGTTAAACCATCAGACTGGACTTTGATTCATAAGACAACTGAAACTATTCTTCAGATAGCGCGAATGGGAAAAGCCATTATTGTTGGTCGTGGTGGAAATGTTATAACGGCAAAACTTCCGAATGCATTTCATATTCGTTTAGTTGCACCACTCGAGAACAGAATAAAACATGTACAGGAAGTTTTTGGATATTCAAAACACAAAGCAATTGAATACATTGAAAAGGAAGATAAGAACAGAAGAAAATACTTAAAGACTCATTTCTTCCGTGATCCTGAAGATCCGACTTTATACCATTTGATTCTGAATACAGGTTTACTTAATTATGAAGAAGCAGCAGAACTAATTTCAGAAGCGTTGAGAATAAAATTTCCTAAGTGTTTTGGATAATTACTTTATAAACTGTTTTTTAATCTTTGCAGGCCTGTTTTACTTACGGGAATCTCTTTTCCGTTCTTTAAGATAAGACGATATGATTCAGTTTCAGTTTGTTCAAGGTGCTGAATGAAATCAATGTTGATGATATAAGATCTGTGAACCCGAACGAACTGATTTTCATTAAGATGAGTTTCAAAGTATTTCATGGTTTTCTGTTTTAAGTATCTGCCCTTTTCACTATTAATTAAAACATAGTCGTCCTGTGCTTCAATCCATTTTATTTCTTCAACAGGAATTACAGTTATTTTTGAACCATCTTTTATTACTACTCTTTCCAGAAATTCTATTTTTTCGTCGTTAGTCTTAATTATATTTTCAATTGCGGAGTTTTGTCGGAATCTGTCTCCAAGCTGTCCAATTGCTTTCTGGAGTGCGGCATTAAATCGTTCTTCTGAAAATGGTTTTAACAGATAATCAATTGCGTTTACTTCAAATGCTTTAATTGCAAAATGATCATAAGCAGTTGTGAAAATTATTACCGGAGGATTTTCAATCAACTCGAGCATTTCAAATCCGGTTAACTTTGGCATTTGAATGTCAAGAAAAATTAAATCTGGTTTTAATTCATTAATTTTTTTAATTGCATCAAAGCCGTTTGAACACTCGGCAATTATTTCAATGTCATCGCGTTTGCTTAAATAATTTTTTGTAATTTGTCTTGCAAGCGCTTCGTCATCAATAATTATAACTTTTATTTTGTTTTGCATTTTTCTTACTCTGTGATCGGTAATTAAAATAGAAAGAAGTATTGTCAAATATTTTTATCCAATGGAATAAAAATGTTTACTGTAAATGTACCGTTTTCTTTTCTCACTTCAAGAAGATTATCCTGATGATAAATCAAAGCTAATCTTTCCCGGATATTTCTTAATCCGACTCCGGCACCTTTCTTATGTGACTCACCTTCAAAATTATTCGACAAAGAAATTTTCAAATATCCTTCAATTGCTTTACAATTTAATCTGATTGTAACTTTATCAAGAGTTTCATAAACAGCATGTTTAATTGCATTTTCAAACAATGGTTGAAGTATCATTGATGGTATTTCAGTGTTTTTACAAGCTTCATCAATATCTTCAACAAATTCAAATTTATCTTCGAATCTGATTTTTTCAATATCAAGATAAAGCTTTATGTTTTTCAGTTCTTCTGATAAAGAATTTTTCTGTCTGTCGTTGTTTGCTAAGGTATATCTTAAAAAATCTGCAAGCTTAATTATCATCTGCTTGGCTCTTTTGGGATCAATTTCAGTTAAAGCACTCATTGAATTCAAAGCGTTAAAGATAAAATGTGGGTTAATCTGAAATTTTAATGAGCGAAGTTCTGCTTCTGTAACAAGATTTTTTAATTCAGTTTCCCTTAATAATTTTTCCTGAAAACTTGTATAGTAAATTACGATGTAATAAAAAGCCGTGAGTAGAAAATAATGCAGTAATCCGATTATTCCCCTGATTTTTAGTGTATTGAAGAAAAAAGTTGAGTATGATGATTGATCTTCTATTATACTTAAAGAAATAAAATATCCTATCACTAACCAGAAAAATGTAACGAATATTCCGCCTAAAAGATGACTGAAAATTATTTTCGGAACTTTTGTATTCTCAATCGAAAGATATTTTGCAGAAAACCAATAGTTTATTCCAATCCCGGTAAGCAAAAGATTAAAAACTAAAACATCAATTAAAGCAATTGTTGAATTTAATCTGCTGTCAAAAATTATAAGGTTGAGATAAAGTGCTGTTAATCCAACGGCAAATAAAAGATATAACAAAAAGTTTTTAGGACTTTTTAAAATCGGATTATCAAACATTTTTCAATCAAAAGTATGATTTAATTTCGCCGCCGCCAAAAACAACCAAACCTTTTATAATCAAAGTTTTATTCTGATCAGGTATAGCGTTTGGATCTTTAATTAGCTTGTTTGAAAATCCACCAAATATCGGAGTAATGTTTAGCACTATGTTCCAATCCTGAGGTACGATAAGAGTTGTACCTCCGAAAACACAAAGAACATCAATCACATTTGTTCCTTCTGCAAGCTTACATCCTTTGAGATTAATCTCTGAACCGCCGAATACAGCAGTTATATTCCCGCCTTTAAAGTTATCTGAAGTGATAACTTTGTTTCCGCCGCCAAAGATTGCAACATCATCAATATAATCTTTTCTTTCCTGATCAAATTCTACTTTTTCTTTTTCGCGTCGGTTTAGAATTATATATAAACCAAGAGCAATGAAAAGAATTGCAAAAACTATTGTACCATCATAATCAACACTTGGAAAAATTCGTGGTATCAGGAATATTGCACCCAAACCAGATAGAATTCCGCCAAGCAGTTTCTTATTTGTGTTAATTGCGATGAACACACCAATTATCAGAAAGAAGAAAGGCCAGGAAAAAATAATTCTTGAGATGCTGAAATCGAGTATATCGAGTGAATTCAGAAAAAATAAAAATCCAAGAACTATGAATGCGCCACCAAGCCACATCCTCCTGTCAGTTTTGTTATTAATATTTTCCATATCAATTCTCCTTTACGCTGTAATGCTTTTTTTCTGTTGGAAAAGTAACCTAAAATAAAGTATCAGCAAAAACAAAATCGGTGAGTGGTAAAATATCATCGGTAAACAGAGGGAAGCAAATGATAGGAAGGATATGATTCAGCCACAAATCAATTGAAGAGCTTTATTATTGGAAGAATAAATCCTATGAATTAATCTTTGAACAATTCATCTTTTTTTAATAACCGATGACTTTCGAAAACTGTAAGAATATTTATCGAGTCTTTTTTGATCATATAAACTATCCTATAATTCTTAAAGATAATTTCACGGATTTTATCTATTGATAATTCCGGAACAATTCTTCCTTTTTCTGGGTGATAAACAATTTTCTCTGCGGTAGAAATTAATTTATCAACAAACTCAATAGCAGTAGTAGGATTATCCTTAGCAATATAATCTTCTATTTCCAATAAGCGTAATAAAGCTTCTTTTGTCCAGATTAATTTCATTTTGCTTTTTCACTGCGTGCTTTTTGAATTTCTCTGCGCAGTTGGGCAGTTGATAAAATACTGCCTATCTCCAGATCAGATAGACCACGTGAAATTGAATCAATAAAAGATTTAGTTTGTCTCAGTTCGTCAAATTCTCTCGGAGAGATTAGCACACCGGCTGGTTTACCGTTTTGTGTAATTACCAAAGGATTATTTTTATCCTGAATTTCTTTAAGGTACTTAGCTAAATTCGATTTGAATTTTCCTACTGGAACTATGTCTTTTGATACTAATATTGTTCTCATATGCAAACCTATATTTTGTCTTAATTATGGTTTTAATATAAATCCAGATTATGACAAGAACAAGATTATTTTTAAGCAAATAATTTTTGTTTTTAGATTTAAGCCAGAAAATAATTGCTTAAGTTATTTTATGTTAAACATGTAATTCAAAATCTTTTGGAATTGATTGTTTTACTTTTTCAAGTGCCTGTTCAAGATCAGCAATCAAGTCATTTACATTTTCAATTCCGACAGAGATACGAACTAAGCCATCTGTTATACCAGCAGCTTCACGCGCTTCTTTTCCCATTGAGAAATGTGTCATACTTGCCGGGTGCTGAATTAAACTTTCAACACCACCAAGACTAACAGCAAGTTGAAAAAGTCTTACTGAATCCATCATAATTTTCCCTGCTTCCAAACCACCTGCAAGTTCAATGGAAATCATTCCTCCAGGGCCTCTGTGCTGCTTTAAACCAGTTTGATAATGTGGGTGAGATTTTAATCCCGGATAGCGAATTGATTTTACTAAAGGATGTTTTTCTAACCACTCAGCAATTTTCTGAGCATTCTCACAATGTCTTTCCATTCTGAGTGCAAGAGTTTTTAATCCACGATGTACAAGAAATGCATTGAATGGATCTATAACTCCACCAAGCTGATTTAATGTTTTACGAAAATGCTGATATGTATTTTCATCTTTTACTACTATTACTCCGCCAACAACATCAGCGTGACCATTTAGAAATTTAGTTAAACTATGCATTACAATATCAGCACCAAGAGCAATTGGATTCTGAAGAGCCGGACTCATAAAAGTGTTGTCAACTACTACTGTTGCCCCGTGTTGATGAGCGATATTCGAGATTTCTTCAATGTCAGAAATGCATAAAGTTGGATTGCCGGGAGTTTCAACATAAACAACTTTGGTATTTGGTTTTAATGCTTTGCGAACATTATCGCTGATTGAAGTATCAACAAAAGTTGTTTCTACTCCATATTTTTTCATAATAGTATTTAGAAAAGTTGTTGTTGGTCCATAAACTGCGGATGAACAAACAACATGATCTCCAGCCTCTAATAGAGTCTGAAATATAGTACTGATAGCTGCCATTCCACTTCCGCAGCCTAATGCCTTATGACCACCTTCGAGTTCTGCGATTGCATTTTCCATTGCTTCAACTGTTGGATTGAGCATTCGTGTATAAATGTATCCTTTTTCTTCGCCAGCAAAAAGTGATGCACCGTGTTTTACATTTTTAAATTTGAAAGTGGATGTTTGATAAATCGGTGGGACTACTGCACCATATTCATATTCATCAATTCCTGAATGAACACATTTAGTTTGAAAATCGAATTTGTTTGAGTTTTTCATAGAACATTCCATTCAATATTTAATAAAATTTAATACTCAAACTTAGAAAAAGTTTTTTAAAGATTGCCAGAATACTAACTCACTATGTCAATTGACGAAATTATTCCAGTAAACCAGTGCTGTCCAAAATAAACTAAAACCTGCTCAATAAACTCTTATTTAAGTTCAAAATTAAAGAATATGAACTCGGTTTTAATTGAATCCCTTATAAAAAAGCATTACTCTATTATTAATAACTGGTTTTAATTAAATGCGGCTAAAGCCCATAATATTCTAAAGTCTCTTAATATCAGTTGGATAAATCCAACTGCAATAGATAAAAGACACATCTAATCAGAATTTATTGCAGTTCACTTCAGTGAACTGAAAAATATTAAACACAGGAACAGGCTTTAGCCACATAAGTAAATTTATTTTGGACAGATGTGCAGCAAACAAAATATTTTTAAATAAAAATTGCTTGTTAGAAATATTTTTTTATTTTTGTGCAGCAATTATGAAAACATTTTTAACATATCACCGACATCATCATCATTACAACTCAATTGAGATGCGCCGGTGATCTATATCTGATTTTATAAAAACAATAATTGAACTAACCCGGCGAAAGTCGGGTTTTTTGTTTTAAAGGAGTTTAAATGAGTAATAATGGAAATCTGAAATTAGCCATTCAAAAGTGCGGGAGGTTGTCTGAAAGCTCGCTTCAGTTATTACGAAACTGCAATCTTGAAATTGAAAAGTTTAACGACAGACTTGTTGTAAGTGTCAGAAATTTCAAACTCGATTTACTTTTTCTTCGAGATGATGATATTCCTGAATATGTTCAGGATGGAGTTGCAGAACTTGGAATTGTTGGTGAAGATATTCTGAATGAAACAAGTGCGGATGTTAAGGTGATTAAAAAGCTTGGTTTCGGAAGATGCAGCTTGCGTATCGCAATTCCGGAAAATGATAATCTGAATGATTTGACTGATTTGAATAACAAGAGAATAGCTACTTCTTATCCAAAAATTTTAAAAGGATTTCTCAAACGAAATAATATCAATGCAAAGATTGTAAACATCAGTGGAAGTGTTGAAGCAGCTCCGTCTTTGGGAATCGCTGATTATATCTGCGATCTCGTTTCAACTGGCAACACACTTAAGCTAAACAAATTGAAGGCATCAATCAGTGTGCTTGAATCGGAAGCGGTGCTGATTAAAAATAAAAATCTTAGTCTTCAATCTGATAAGTACAATATTTATCTTAAACTGCTTTCACGCATCGAGTCAGTGCTGAATGCAAAGAATTCAAAATATATTATGATGAATGTACCTAAAGATTCACTTGAGAAAATTACCAATCTGATTCCTTCACTTAAAAGTCCAACAATACTTCCTCTCGCTGATGGTGAATCACTTGCTGTGCACGCAGTAATTCCCGCTGAGAAATTCTGGGAAATTGTTGATGACTTAAAAAATGCCGGCGCTTCAGGAATTTTATTACTACCAATTGAGAATATTGTTTTATGAAAAAGTATTATATAAAAAACTTAAATGAAACAGAGCTTAAAAGTTTAATCAGAAGAAAAAATATTTCTTCAGAAAAAGTTTTTGGAGTTGTACAAAAAATTGTAAATGATGTTAAGAGGAATGGACTTTCTGCTTCATTAAAATATGCAAAGAAATTTGATGGATTTTCATCAGAGGAAATTTTTGTAACTGAAAAAGAATTTGCAGAAGCTGAAAGAATTCTCGATCCAAAAATCAAGTCAGCAATCAAAAAAGCTTATAAGAATATTTACAAGTTTCATAAGAAGCAGGTACAAAAAAATTATTCAGTTGAAACATTAAAAGGTGTTGTGTGCAAAAGAAAATTTATTCCAATTGAAAATGTTGGATTATATATTCCTGCAGGTTCAGCTCCGCTGCCTTCAACGATGCTGATGTTAGGTGTGCCAGCGCAGATTGCAGGATGTAAAAGAGTTATTGCAGCAACTCCGGTTAAAGATAAAATTCATCCGGCAATTTTGTTTGCAGCAAAGTTGTGCGGCATTAACGAAATTCTAAAAATCGGCGGAGCTCAGGGAATTGCATTGCTTGCTTATGGAGATGATAAAATTAAAAAAGTTGATAGAATATTCGGTCCGGGAAATCAATATGTAACAGCCGCTAAAAGTCTTGTAAGTATTGATCCGAACGGATGCTCAATTGATATGATTGCCGGACCAAGCGAAGTGCTTGTAATTGCAGATGAATTTGCTAATCCGGTTTTTGTTGCTGCAGATTTACTTTCGCAGGCAGAGCATGGCAAAGATTCGTTAGCAATTCTTGTTACAACGAGTGAGAAACTTTTTGATAAAGTTCAATCAGAAATAAAAAATCAGTTAAAATCTCTTCCAAGAAGGAATCTGGCAGAAGCATCAATAAAAAACTCATTTACATTGATTGTTAAAAATCCTGTTGAAGCAATTTACTTCTCAAATCTTTTTGCGCCGGAACATTTAATCATCAATACAAAAAATGCTAAAAGACTTGCTGATAAAGTTGTTAATGCCGGCTCAGTGTTTATTGGTGAGTATACACCAGAAAGTGCAGGTGATTATGCGTCAGGTACAAATCACTCGCTGCCGACTTACGGATTTGCAAAATCTGTTGGTGGAGTTAGTGTTGAAATGTTTATGAAGGCAGTTACTTTTCAAAATATTAACAGAGAAGGATTAAAAAATCTTTCTGATACAATAATAACTTTAGCAGAAACAGAAATGCTGCAAGCTCACGCAAATGCTGTGAAAGTGAGAATTAAAAAATGAATCTCGAAAAGTTAGTTAGAAAAAATATTCTTGAGTTAAAACCTTACACTTCAGCGCGAGATAAATTTCAGGACGGAATTTTTCTCGATGCTAATGAAAATTCATTTGGAAGTGTGATTGAATCTGAAATAGAAAATTTAAACAGATATCCCGATCCACATCAAAAGCAATTAAGACAATCGCTTGCAAACTTTCTGAAAATTAATGAAGATAAATTATTCTTTGGTGTTGGCTCGGATGAAATAATTGATCTTGCAATAAGAATTTTTTGTGAACCAAGAAAATCTAATATGATTATTCCTCAGCCAACTTACGGAATGTATCAGGTTGCCTGTGATATAAATGAAGTTAAAGTTAAATCAGTTCAGCTTGATTCAGATTTTGATATTGATGTTGAAGCAGTGATGAAAGCAATTGATGAAAACACAAAGATGATTTTTCTATGTTCACCAAATAACCCGACAGGAAATTTATTAAGCACAGACAGAATAAAATTTCTTGCTGAAAATTCAAACCTGATAATCTTTATTGATGAAGCTTATATTGACTTTGATGAACGTGGCTCATTTATAAATCATATTTCTGGATTTAAGAATGTTATTATCTCCAGAACATTTTCAAAAGCGTGGGGACTTGCCGGTGTTCGTTGCGGCTATTGTATTGCTGATGATTTTATCATTAAGCTTTTCTTTAAAGTGAAAGCTCCTTACACGATTAACAAACTAACGGCTAATGCGATTCTGAAAGCTTTACAAAAAAATGAGACAAGACTAAAACTCATAAGCCAAATTATTTATGAGAGAGAAAAATTAATTTCAGAACTATCGTTGATCAATTCTGTAGAAATAATTTATTCTTCAAATGCAAACTTTTTGTTGATAAAAATTAAAAATGCTTCTGAAGTTTTTGAATATTTAAATCAAAAGGGAATTCGTGTAAGAATGCGTAAGGATGATGAAAGACTAAAAGACTGTTTGCGAATAACTGTCGGAACTCCTGAAGAAAATAATTTGCTTATCACTGCATTAAAGGAAATGAAATGAAAAATAATTCTAGACCAAGAAAATCTTTAGTAAGATATAAAACCAGCGAAACTGACATTTCTATTAGATTAAATCTTGATGGAAATGGAAAATCAAAAATTGAAACAGGAATTGGATTCTTTAATCATATGCTTGATCAGATATCAAGACACGCCAATGTTGATTTAACAATTGTTGCAAAAGGTGATCTGCACATTGATGAACATCATACTGTTGAAGATACAGGAATTGCGCTTGGACAGGCAATTCGTGAAGCGCTCGGAGATAAAAAAGGAATTCAGCGTTATGGATTTTTTATTCCGATGGATGAATCAGTTGCACTTTGCACAATTGATCTTGGTGGAAGAAGTTATCTCAACTTTAATTGCAAGTTTAATCGTGATAAGGTTGGTGATTTCCCGACAGAACTAACAAAAGAATTTTTCAGAGCTTTATCTGATTCGATGAAGGCAAATATTTTTATAAAGGCAAAAGGTCAAAACGATCATCATAAAATTGAATCCATTTTCAAAGCATTTGCAAAATCACTCAATGAGGCTGCAAGATTTGACGAAAGAAATAACAACAGAATTCCATCAACCAAAGGAATTTTATGATTGCCATTATTGATTACGGCGCAGGCAATACGGCTTCAATAATAAATGTTCTTGAAGAACTTAAAGCCGACTTTGTTCTATCAAATGATAAAAAGATAATTCAGAGTGCAGATAAAATTATTTTGCCCGGAGTTGGTGAAGCATCTTCAGCGATGAAAAAACTCAATGAACTTAATCTTGTTGATGAGTTGCGATATACAACAAAACCTTTCTTAGGAATTTGTCTTGGAATGCAATTACTTTTCACTAAAACTGAAGAGGGAAATGCTGAATGTTTGAATGTCATTCCAGGCGAGGTGAAAAAATTTAATTTTGCAAACATCAAAGTTCCTCATATGGGATGGAATGAAATCATCAAACTAAATAATGATGAAATGCTGAGAGGAATAGATAATAAAACATTTTTCTATTTCGCTCACTCTTACTATGTGCCGCAAAATGATTTCTCAACTTCTTTCAGCAACTACGGATTAAATTTTTCGTCCTCGGTCAGATATAAAAATTTTTTTGGTGTACAATTTCATCCCGAGAAATCTGCTGTTCAGGGAATTCAGATAATTAAAAACTTTTTAAGCTTATGAAAATTATTCCCGCAATAGACATACTTGATAATAAACTCGTAAGATTGGAAAAAGGAAAATTTCAGTCTTCAAAAGTTTATTCAGACAATCCTTTAGATGTTGCAAAATCTTTTGATGGATTTGGATTTGAGTGGCTTCACATCGTTGATCTTTCAGGTTCTAAATCAGGTAAAATATCAACCATCGATCTTCTCGATAAAATAAAAAATCAAACACGATTAAAAATTCAATTTGGCGGCGGCATAAGAAGTCTTGAAGATGCAAAACAATTAATAAATTATGTAGATAGAATTATCATCGGCTCATTATCAGTTACAGACAAAAATGAGTTTGAAAAAATCATATCAGAAATTGGTGAACAAAAAATTATCTGTGCTGTTGATGTTAAAGATGAAAAGGTAATGATTAAAGGTTGGACTGTTGACTCAGAGCAAACCCTTCAAAATCATATTGATTACTGTAGCTCAGTCGGGATAAAAAATTTTTTGGTTACAGATATTCAGAGAGATGGAATGCTCTCAGGACCAAATATAATTCTTTACAGCAAACTTATTACAAATTATCCTTCGCTTAATTTCATTGCTTCCGGTGGAATCAGCAATTATGATGATTTAATTAATCTGAAAAAAATTAATTCTTACGCTGTTGTTGTTGGCAAAGCAATTTACGAAAACAAAATCAGTCTGAAGGAGTTGAAAGAAATTGCTGGCTAAAAGAATTATTCCTTGTTTGGATGTAATGAATGGAAGAGTTGTTAAAGGAACTAACTTCATCAATCTGAACGATGCTGGTTCTGCTGTTGAACTTGCTGAACGATATTATTACGAGGGCGCTGATGAATTAGTCTTTCTCGATATAACAGCATCAATTGAAAAAAGAAAAACATTAGTGCAGCTTGTTAAAGAAGTTGCACGCGTAATCAGAATTCCATTTACAGTTGGCGGAGGAATTTCAGAATTAGAAGACATCTCTCTGCTTCTAAATTCCGGAGCGGATAAAATTTCACTGAATACATCTGCAGTGAAAAATCCTGAACTAATAACTGTAGCAGCAAAACATTTTGGTTCACAGGCAATTGTCGCTGCTGTTGATGTTAAAAAAGTTGAGAATAATTATAAAGTATTTATCAAAGGTGGAAAAGAAGAAACAAGTTTGGAAGGATTTAACTGGTGCAGAAAAGTTACTGAACTCGGTGCAGGTGAAATTCTTTTGACATCAATGGATAAAGACGGAACAAAAAGTGGTTATGACATAGAATTTTTATCGGACATAACAAAACAAATTAATATTCCGGTCATTGCTTCAGGTGGAGCAGGAAACAAGGAACATTTTGTTGAAGCTTTTAATAATGGCGCTGATGCTTGTCTTGCTGCAAGTTTATTCCATTATCAGGAACTGAAAATTTCAGAATTAAAAAAATATCTTTCACAGAAAGGCATACAAGTAAGATTATGATTGATATATCAAAACTTAACTTTTCAAAATTGAATGGACTGATACCTGCAATAATTGTTGATTATTCGAGCGATAAAATTTTAATGCTGGGATTTATGAATAAAGAAGCATTACGCATTTCTATCGAATCAGGAAAAGTTACATTCTTCAGCAGAACAAAAAATAAATTGTGGACTAAAGGAGAAACTTCAGGCAACTTCCTTTTGATCAGAAACATAATTTCAGATTGTGATAATGATACAATAATTATTTACACTGAGCCACAGGGCCCAACCTGTCATCTTGGTAATTACTCTTGCTTTAACATTCCAAATGAAAATATAAATTTTCTTTTGAAGCTCGGCGAATTAGTAAATCAGAGAAAAAAAGATTTGCCTGAAAATTCTTATACAACAAAATTATTTAAAGAGGGTTCTGATCGGATAATTCAAAAAGTTGGAGAAGAAGCAACAGAAGTTATTATCGCTGCAAAAAATAAAAGCAAGCAGCAGATCATTTATGAAACTGCCGACTTGCTTTATCATTTAATTGTAATGCTTGCAGATAACGAACTTAATCTGACAGATTTAGTTAAAGAGTTAGAATCCAGACATAAATAGTTTCAACTACTCTTTCACAAATCTGTATGGCTGATAATCAATAAAATCATCAACATAAAGATCGAATGATTTTACTTTGCCGTTCCCAATCTCAAACGGGAACACTTTAATACCATAAGTTGGATCGGAGTAAGTACAAAGAAAACGATTATTACCAATGTATTCCAACTTACCTTTTAGCTTTGAATGATGTTCGAGTGATAGTTCAAGTTTGTTGTTAACAATTTTAAGTTCAGCATAACCATAAACTTCGTGTTTGTATTTACCTTCAAATTCTTTTAAGCTAATTTCAGGTTTAATATTCATAGCCACAGAATCTTTAACTTCATTTAACCATTTTGTATTCGCTTCTTGTCGTTTCATAAATGACGAATAAAAAGTTGCATCGTAATTTCGGTAAGGAAGTCCGAGAAACGCATCAAGAATTTCCCATTTCAGTGATTGAAAGAAAGCATTCTGATCTGTATTAGTTAAAACTACTATTCCGAGTTTTTCTTCGGGAACTAATGTAACGGAAGTAACGAATCCATTTACTCCACCTGTGTGTGAAATAATTTCTCTTCCTTCATAATCCTGAAAACCCCAACCCATTCCGTAAAGTGAAAAATGAGTTTTATTGTAAGGATGACGAACTCTTCTCTCAATAGAAAGTGGTTGTCTTGTTTTTTGTATAACTGAAAAGGGAATAACATTTTCACCATTGAATTTACCACTATCTAATTGTGCTATAATCCAATGGGATAAATCATTTATAGATGAACCAATACTTCCGCAAGGTGCCAGATTGTCAATATTCTGAATTGGTATCAAAGACATTTTCCCATCTACAAAAGTGTGTGGCTTTGCAATGTTGGAAGCTTTTATAAATTCTTCTGATAAAGGAATAGTTCTTTTCATTTCAAGCGGGATGAAAATTTTTTCCCGAACGAAATCTGCCCAGCTTAGTCCTGAAACTTTTTCAATAATCTTGCCCGCAACAGCATAACCGGCATTTGTGTAACCATACTTCGTTCTGAAATCATATTTTGGAGTTAACATTCCGAACTTTTCAATAACTTCGTCAGCAGTTAAATCGGATGTCCAATACATAAAGTCACCTTGAAATGTTTCAAATCCCATCCGATGAGAAACAATATCGAGCAAATTCAGATGATTTGTAATCCATTCATCTTTCATCCTAAAATCCGGAAGATATTTTACCACTTTGTCTTCAAGCTTTAATTTGCCATCGTTTTCAAGTAACGCAAGCGCAGTGCCTGTAAATGCTTTTGTGTTTGAACCGATCATAAATAAAGTGTTCTCATCAACTTTATCATTTGTTCCGAGTTCCTTAATACCGTAACCTTTTGCGACAACTATTTTTCCATCTTTAACAACAAGAACTGCGGCACCGGGAATTTGCCACTGTTGAAGTCCACGATTAACATAGACATCAAGACTATCAGTAATGAATGATGGAGTTTGCTGAGCGAATACGATGAGATTTGAGATTATTAATAGAAATAAAATTGAAGTTAATTTTTTCATAATTATTCCTTTAAGATTTATGTATAAAACTAAGGAAAAAAAATATAATTTAATTTTGTTCCTCAATGTGCAAATCTGTACATTTGTGTACAATATTATTTAAAAGGATAATCATGAGAACTATAAATTTCACAGAGTTTCGAAATAATGCCTCATTACTTTTATCAGCTGTTGAAAAAGGAGAAATTGTGATAGTGATGAGACATGGAAAGCCTATAGCTAAAATATTACCGGCGGAATCGAATGACAATAACATTCAATCTTGGAAAAAACCTGCTCTTCGTTTAGTTACAAAGGGTAAAAATCTTTCTTCAGCTATCATAGAAGAAAGAGAATAGAAATGAATACATTCTTTGATTCATCTGCATTCGCAAAAAGATACGTAGAAGAAACTGGCAGCGATGAAGTTGAAAAAATTTGTATTAAATCCGATTTGATAGCACTTAGTAGTATTTGTTTTCCCGAAATTATTTCAGCACTTAATAGAAGGCTGAGAGAGAACAACATTGTTAAATCAGATTATTTACTCATTAAAGCAAAAATGATCGAAGAATTTGAATCATTGGAAATTGTAAATGTAGTGCCAGAAGTTATCTCAAAAGCAATCACTCTGTTAGAGAAATATAATCTGAGAACTTTAGATGCATTACATATTTCGTCAGCAATTCTTTGGAATGCTGATTTATTTATTTCCGCAGATAAGAGACAAATATTAGCTGCAAAAAAAGCTGGTTTGAAAGTAAAATATATTGAATAAGTAAAGATTAAATTTCCTTCCAATTTCCTTATATTTCCTCTCCAAATTCTGTAAAACATTTATTCGGATAGAAACTTGGCTAAAGAAAAAGTTCTTGTTACATCTGCTTTGCCTTATGCAAACGGACCGATTCATCTTGGTCATTTAAGCGGCGCATATCTTCCTGCAGATATTTATGTGCGTTACAAAAGATTAAATGGTGATGATGTAATCTATATCTGTGGTTCTGATGAACACGGAGTTCCGATTACTATCAGTGCTGATAAAGAGAAAGTCTCCCCTCAGGTAATTATTGATCGCTATCACGAGCAAAATAAAAAAGCATTCGAGCGATTCGGAATGAGCTTCGATAATTACTCACGCACAAGTTTACCTATTCACCACGAAACTGCAAGAGAATTCTTCCTGAATTTTTATGAACGAGGATTGCTGATTGAAAAAAAATCTCTTCAGTTCTATGATGAAAAAGCAAAAATGTTTTTACCCGACAGATATGTTGAAGGCACTTGTCCGAAATGCGGAAATGAACAGGCAAGAAGTGATGAATGTGAAGTTTGCGGTTCACTTTATGATCCATCAGAATTAATTAATCCGGTTAGTAAAGTAAGCGGAGAAAGACCTGTACTGAAAGAAACATCTCATTGGTATTTTCCACTTGGTAAGTATCAACCGGAATTAGAAAAGTACATTGATGAGATGAATAAAAAGTATGGCTGGAAAGAAAATGTGCTTCAGTATTGCCGTGGTTGGTTCAAAGATGGATTGAAAGATCGTGCAATTACAAGAGATTTGGATTGGGGAATTAAAGTCCCGATTGATGGAGCAGATGGAAAAGTGATTTATGTTTGGTTTGAAGCAGTTCTCGGTTACATCTCATCCACTAAAGAATATTCACAAAAGCTAAACCAACCAAATTTGTGGAAAAAGTATTGGCAGGATTCACAGACAAAATACATTGCTTTTATCGGAAAGGATAATATTGTTTTTCATACAATAATTTTTCCTGCAATACTTATGGCATGGAATGAAGGCAACAACGAAAAGTATTGTTTACCACAAAATGTTCCTGCAAATGAATTTTTAAATTTTGAAGGAAAGAAATTTTCCAAAAGTCGAGGATGGGGAATTGATGTTGACGAATTTCTTGATTTATTTCCAGCCGATCCATTGAGATATTGTCTTGCTGCTAATCTTCCGGAAAATCGCGACACTGATTTTTATTGGAAGGAATTTCAACTTCGTAATAACAGTGAGCTTGCTGATATTCTTGGAAATTTTATAAATCGTACATTCACTTTTGTCTTCAAACATTTTGATGGTAAAGTTCCTTCAGTTGGCAAACTCGAAAAAATTGATGAAGAGATGTTGAAAGCAATTGAATCTTATCCTCAAAAGATTTCTGATTTGTTTGAGCACTTCAGGATTAAAGATGGTGTGAATGAATTGATGAATCTTGCCCGAGAAGGAAATAAATATTTTAATGATACTGAGCCTTGGAAGATGGTTAAATCAGATAAAGAAAGATGCGGTACAACATTAAATATCTGCTTACAAACCATTTTCACTTTGGCAGAATTATATTCACCCGTTATTCCTTTTTCATCAGAGAAAATTTTTAAAATGCTGAATGCTAAACCAGTTGAATGGAATGCTAGTGGTAAGCCACAATTGAAAGCCGGGCATCAGTTAAATCAGGCAGAAATTCTTTTCCCGAAAATTGATGATGAAATAATTGAAGCTCAGGTAAATAAACTTGGTGCAAATCAGAAAGAAACAAAAGCAGAAGAGCTTATCACCTACGATGATTTTATGAAAGTACAGATTCGTGTTGCTGAAGTTATTGAAGCTGAAAAAGTAAAGAAGAGTGAAAAACTTCTTCGCTTAAGAGTAAAATTAGAGAATGAAGAACGACAGGTTATTGCAGGAATTGCAAAAAGCTACAATCCCGAAGATTTGGTTGGGAAAAAAGTTGTAATTGTTGCTAACTTGCAACCCGCAAAACTAATGGGTTTGGAATCAAAGGGGATGATTCTTGCAGTTGAAGCTGAAGATGGCAGTCTTAATGTTTTGACTGTACCCGAAAAAGTTAAAAACGGCACGAGAGTAAAATAAAACAGAGGCTTATATGAAAAAGATTTTTTTAATGTTGGTTCTGTTTGCCAGCATTTTAATCTATCCACAATCTGTAGTTGAAAAATTTTCACCAGAACTTCAGACAAAACTAAATTCATTAAATTCATCAGAAAAAATTCTCGTTTGGATTTACTTTACTGATAAAGGAAATTCATTAGAAAATTATTTCAGCAATCCTGAGTTGGTTGTGTCTGAGAAATCTCTTCAGAGAAGAGCTAAACTTCAAACAGAATCCTTGATTGACTTTACTGATTTGCCAATCAATCAAAATTATATCGAAGAATTACAGTCATCCGGATTTCAACTTAAACAAAAATCAAAATGGTTAAATGCTGTTAGCGGTTATGCTGATAAATCAACCATCGAAAATTTAGCACAAAGAAATTTTGTTAAATCACTTGATGTTGTAAAAATTTTTAAGAAAACTGAGTCAGAGCTTGAATTCACGGAAACTGTATTTGAAAAATCTCAATATCCTCCTCAGCCAGAGGGAGTAAATTCACTCAATTACGGACAATCATTCGCACAGCTAAATTTAATGCAGGTTCCTGCCGTTCACGATTTGGGTTATGATGGTTCTGGAGTTACAATTTGTGTGATGGATGCAGGATTTAACAATCTTGCTCATGTAGCATTTGATTCAATGAATATTATTGCAATGTGGGATTTCGTTAACGGCGATCCAAATGTTGGTGATGAAGGTGATATGGGAACTGGTTCACATGGAACAAATACTTTATCCGTTATTGGTGGTTATGCACCGGGAAATCTTATCGGACCGGCTTATCGTTCAAATTATATTCTTGCTAAAACTGAAAATACAGACAGCGAAACACCTGTTGAAGAAGACAATTGGGTTGCAGCACTTGAATGGGCTGATAGTATTGGTGTTGATGTTACATCTACTTCACTTGGTTATCTTGAATATGATCCGCCTTTTACAAGTTATACCTGGCAGGATATGAACGGAAATACGGCAATAATTACTATCGCAGGCGATCTTGCAGTTAAAAAAGGAATTGTTGTCGTGAACTCTGCAGGCAATGAAGGCTGGCGTTCAACACCAAATTCTTTAGTCGCACCAGCTGATGGCGATAGTGTTTTTGCAATCGGAGCTGTTGACGCATCCGGACTTCGTGCCAGCTTTAGTTCATTCGGACCAACAGTTGATGGAAGAATTAAACCTGATTTTATGGCAATGGGAAGTAATGTTTGGGCTGCTCGTTCATCAAATCAAACTCAATATACTTATGTAAGCGGAACTTCTTTTAGTTGTCCACTTTCTGCTGGAGTCATCGCATTACTTCTGCAATCAAATCCTAATCTTACTCCAATTCAGATTAGAAATATTCTCAGACAAACTTCTACACGAAGCAATAACCCAGATAATTTTTATGGGTGGGGAATCATCAAAGCTCTTGATGCAATCAATCTTATTACTGTACCTGTTGAGCTTACTAGTTTTACCGCAAATTACATAAATGATGCTGTCGAATTGAATTGGATTACAGCAACCGAAACAAACAATTTTGGTTTTGAGGTTCAGAAAAGATATGATGGTGAACAGTATAAAAAGATTGCTTTCATTCCAGGGACAGGAACTTCAACTAATCGTGTTACATATTCTTATAAAGACAATGATTTAAAATCAAACAGAGTCTATTACAGACTTAAACAAATAGATTTTAATGGAGATGAAACATATTCAAATGAAGTTGAAGTTGATATTTCAACTCTGCAAGATTTTGTTCTTTATCAGAATTATCCGAATCCATTTAATCCAAGTACAATTATTAGATGGCAATCACCAGTTAGTGGTCAGCAGACATTAAAAGTTTATGATATGCTAGGAAATGAAGTTGTTACATTAGTAAACGAATACAGAGATGCTGGTAAATATGAAATAGAATTTAATCCAACAAATTTATCCAGCGGATTTTATCTGTTAGTATTTAAATCGGGTACAATTCAGAAACAAATCAAAATGCTTTATATGAAATAAATCTTTTCATATTCAGCTTTATTTACCTTGATTTTATAAATATGTTAAACAAATTTTTATGTTCAAATTGTAAAAAATAAGGAGTGCATTATGTATCAATGGTTTAAACTGTCTTCAATTTTTGTCCTGACATTATTATTCATTTCCTGTTCAACGAAACATTCCGAAATAATTATCGGAAAGTTTAATGATGATAAAATAACGATGGGTGAATTTGAAAAAGCTTACGCAAAGAATGTTGGCAGTTATGAACGGGCTGCAAAAGACAGCATCAGCAATTATAAGAATTTTATTGACCTGTATATGAACTTCCGGATGAAATTGAAAGATGCCTATGAACGCGGCTATGATAAAGATAAGGCACTGTTAGATGAATTAAAAGATTATAAGAAAAAAGTTGGTTCAACTTATATTCAGGAAAAATATCTTGTAGAACCAAATCTCAAAGAACTTTATGAAAGAAGAAAAACAGAGGTTCGTGCAAGTCATCTGATGATTAGACCGGAACAATCCGGTGGTGATGAAGCTGCACGACAATTCGCTCAGGGTTTATTGGATAGTATTAAACAAGGATTAAAAACTTTTGAAGAATTAGTAGCAGTTCATTCACAGGATCAGTTCTCAAAAAATAAAGGTGGCGATATCTTTTATTTTACTGCTGGTCAGCTGCCGTATGAATTTGAAGATGCTTGTTACAAAACCCCAAAAGATTCAATCTACCCTGAAGTTGTCAGAACAAAATTTGGTTATCACATTATTAAAGTAACAGATGTTAAACCAAGAATTCCAAGAATACACGCTGCTCATATTCTGATAAGCTTTGCTAATCAGGATGGACAGGTTGATTCCGCTGCAGCAAGAATGAAACTCGATACTGTATTAGCTAAACTTAAAGCCGGTGAAGATTTCGCTGAACTTGCAAAACAATATTCAGATGATACCGGAACAAAAGATAAAGGCGGCGATCTCGGTTTCTTTGAAAGAAGAATGATGGTTCAGCCATTTGATGAAGCTGCATTTAAACTTCAGCCGGGACAAATCTCAGATGTTGTTGAAACTCAATTCGGTTATCACATAATTAAACTTCTGGAGAGAGGAGAACTTCCTTCTTTTGAACAAGATAAAGAAAATCTTAAAAATATTCTCAAACGTTTAAGATATCAGGACATTTACAATGATTATGTTAATAATCTAAAGAAAGAATTTAACTTCACTGTTAACGAAAGTGTTTTCGATAAAATTATTGAATACTCAGATTCAGTTTTAATTGGAACTGATTATCCAAATCTTGACAAGGTAGAAAATGAAGTAGTTTATTCTTATGCAAATGTTAAACAAACATTCGCTCCTTTTTATGACAGAATGAAAAGAGATACTGAATTTACCGGAAAGAAATTCGATAAAAATCTTTTGAGCAAAGCTGTTACCAAATACAGCAACGATGAATTAATTGAATTCAAAGCATTAGGACTTGATACAATTGATACTCAATTTGCCGAATTGATGGAAGATTATAAAAACGGAATTTTTATTTTCAAACTTCAGGAAGAAGAAGTCTGGAATAAAGTTCAGATTGATAGTATTAAGCTCCTTGAGTTTTATGAAAAGACAAAAGAAAATTACAAATGGCCTGACAGAGTTGCATTCACAGAAATCTGGGTTAGAAACGATTCATTAGCAAAGCATTATTATGCATTATTGAAAGAAGGCAAAGCTGATTTTGATTCACTTGCTAAAAACACAGAAAGATTTGGAATGAAAGAAAAAGGCGGAAAATATGAATTAACTCCAGTTAACAATTCCGAACTTTCAAGAAAAGCTGCAGATTTAAAAAATGTTGGTGATTTCACTGAAGTATTTCCACAAGCAGGTGGATATTGCATACTGAGACTTGATGCAAAAGATTCTGCAAGACTTAAAACATTTGAAGAGGCAAGAGCTGAGGTTACTGGTGCTTTTCAGGAAGCAGAAAGTAAACGACTTGAGAATGAGTACATAAGCTCATTAAAGAGAAAATATAATCCGGTTATCTTTTATGATGAACTTCCAAAAGCTTTTAAAGCTCAGAGCTGATAAATTATTGCTGTTGTCTTTGGTAATTCTTTTAACAAATTGTTCGAAAGAAGAAAAACAGAAAAGCTATCTTGCAAAAGTTAATGATTCATATCTGACCAGGGAAGAACTTGCTTCCCTGGCAGATACTTCCAACCTCGATGCTTCCGAAAAAAACGCTTTAATAAGAGATTGGATTTATAACGAAGTTTTGTATCAGAAAGCCGTTGATGAAGGAATTACTGAAAATGAAAACTTTGATAAAATTTTACAAAACTCTTACAGAAAACTTGCAATATCAATGTTAATGCAAAAGGTGTATGATGAGGCCGAAATTGAATTTAAGACTTCTGATTTACTTTCCTATTATGAAAAGAATAAAAATTATTTCATCCATCCTGAAGATGTTTACTTAATAAATCAGGCAAGATTTAAGGATGAACTTACAGCAATTAAATTTCGTGAAATAGCTGTTGAAAGCAACTGGGAAAAGGCAAAACAATTTTTTGAAAAAAATAACTCTGTAATATTTATTGAATCCGGAAATCTTAAAACTCTATACGAAATTTATCCTCTTGAAGTTTCTGATGCTGTCAGATATCTTTTCCCTGAAGAAATCAGTATTGTAATAAGAGATAAACAAGTGCAATACAATGTTGTTCAGTTAGTAAAGAAGTTTCCGGCTTACGAGCAATTGCCATTTGATATTATTCAACGCGAAGTTGAAAAAAGATTTATAGCAGAACAAAAATCGAAGTACTTCGAGAACTTTTTAAAAGAACTTTACTCTAAAAGTGAAATTATAATAAAAGAACGGTATTGAAATGAAATTAAAAATAATTGTGACCTTTCTTGTACTATTAAACTTAACTTTTGCTCAACAGGTATTGGATAAAGTAGTTGCAGTTGTTGATAATGAAATAATTCTTCAAAGCGAGCTTGATTTTCAGGCAATAATGTTTGCTTCTCAAAGACAAATTGATCCGAATACTCCGGGACTTAAACAGCAAATACTTAATTCGCTCATTGAAGAAAAATTAATTTATGCTCAAGCAGAGCTTGATTCAATTGTTGTTACTGAAGATGAAATAAACCAGAGAATTGATTATCAGATAAAAGTTCTGACTCAACAGCTTGGCTCAATTTCAAATATTGAAAAGCAATACGGAATGAGTATTGACCGAATCAGGAGAGAACTTCGTGACGATGTAAAAAAGAATGTTATGGTTCAGCGTCTTCAGGAAAAGAACTTTGGAAATCTGACAGTTACATATCCTGAAGTTGAAGAATTCTTTAACACATACAAAGACAGTCTTGGAATGATTCCCGAGAAAGTTACAATCTTTCACATCTTTCAAAATCCAAAAGCAAGTGAAAGAATCAAGAAAAAATTTAAAGAGAAAGCACAGGCAATTTTAGACTCGATAAAAGCCGGAGCTGATTTTGCAGAACTTGCAAAAAAATATTCTGAAGACCCTGGTAGTGCTTCAGTTGGCGGCGATCTTGGATTTGTGAAAAAGGGAGTATTCTATCCCGAGTTTGAATCAGTCGCATTTCGATTGAAAGAAGGTGAACTCTCTGAGGTTGTTGAAACTCCTGTGGGATTTCATATTATTCAATTGATTGAACGACGAGGTGAATCAATTCATACAAGACATATTCTTATTAAAGTCAAAGCTGATGAAGATGCTGATTTACAGACAATCGAATTTCTTACCGCGGTTCGGGATAGTATTCTTAAAGGCTTCGGAACATTTGAAGACTTTGCAAAAAAATATAGTGAAGATAAAGAAACAGCAGTATTTGGTGGTGAACTTGGTA
Organism: Ignavibacterium sp.; assembly: GCA_023511695.1. Lineage (GTDB taxonomy): Bacteria > Bacteroidota > Ignavibacteria > Ignavibacteriales > Ignavibacteriaceae > Ignavibacterium. The sequence continues at coordinate 3,082 of JAIMAZ010000009.1, read as the reverse complement.
CATTTTACAGAAATCAACTTGATAAGCCATTACTCGATGCAATCGGTAAATTAAAACAAGGTGATATAAGTTTTCCGAGACGATTAGAATACGCTCCGGGTACTTATGGTTACCATATTGTGTATCTTAAATCCAGAGTTCCCGAACATAAAGCAAGTTTAGAACTTGATTTTGATGAATTGAAAAGACTTGCCACTGAATATAAACGACAGAAAGAATATCAGAAGTGGATTGCAGAACTAAAACAAAAAATTTATTGGGAAGTTAGAATCTGATTTAATAACAACTAATGGAATTATATTGACTTCAATTGAAAACAAAAATGATGTTGAACTTGTTCAACAGCTTAATAAAAAAATTACAGAAGTAAAATCTGAAATTGCTAAGGTAATTGTCGGTCAGGATGAGATTATTGATCAACTTATTATTGCCTTATTGTCAAAAGGACATTGTCTTTTAGTAGGAGTTCCGGGTTTGGCAAAAACTCTGTTGATTAAAACTCTATCCGAAGTAATGGACTTAAAGTTCAGTAGAATTCAGTTTACACCTGATTTAATGCCCTCAGATATCACAGGGACAGAAGTTCTTGAAGAAGATCAATTGAGCAAGAAAAGAAATTTCAGATTTATTGCCGGACCAATTTTTGCAAATATGATTTTAGCTGATGAAATAAATCGTACTCCGCCAAAAACACAAGCAGCACTTCTCGAGGCAATGCAAGAGCACAAAGTAACTGCTTCTGGAGTTACTCATCAATTACCCGAACCATTTTTTGTACTGGCAACTCAGAATCCAATTGAGCAGGAAGGAACTTATCCTTTGCCAGAAGCCCAACTTGACAGGTTTATGTTCAATCTTTGGCTTGATTATCCCAGCTATGAAGAAGAAATAAAAGTTGTTCAGACAACCACGAGCGGTTATAATGCTCAATTAAATAAAGTTGTATCTGCTCAGGAGATTTTAACATTTCAGGATTTAATAAGAAGAGTTCCGGTTGCTGATAATGTTATTCAGTTCGCAGTGAAGGTTTCTAATATGACACGACCAGTTAACGGTAATTCACCACAATTTATTAAACAATGGATTACCTGGGGTGCTGGACCAAGAGCTTCACAATATTTAATCCTTGCTGCAAAAAGTCGTGCTGTAATTCAGGGCAGATTCACTCCGAATATTGATGATGTAAAAGCTGCAATGCTGCCTGTACTTCGTCATCGTATAATCACGAACTTCTCTGCTGAAGCCGAAGGTATTTCTTCAGTTGATGTAATTAAAAAGTTACTTGAAGAAACAGAAAAGTTTTGATTAAATTTTGAAATGTAGGGTCAAGGCTTGCCTTGACCGAACCTAATTTTGAATTTTGAAAAGACGGGAAGGGTAAACCCTTCCCATATTAAATCCTTAACCCATTAAAACATTTATTGCAGTTGTGTTTACAATGTCATCTACACTACAACCACGACTTAAATCAAAGAATGGTTTCCTTAATCCCTGAACCATTGGACCCACTGCCTGTGCGCCACCTAATCTTTCTGCAATTTTATATCCGATGTTTCCAGCGTTTAAATCAGGGAAAATCAAAACATTGGCTTTGCCTGCTACATTACTGTTAGGAGCTTTTCGTTTACCAATTGATTCGATAATTGCAGCATCAAATTGTAATTCACCATCAACCTGTAAATCTGGTCGTTTTGTTTTAACCAGATCAGTAGCTTTGATTACTTTATCAACAAGTTCGTGAGTCGCGCTTCCTTTTGTCGAGAATGAAAGCATTGCAACAAGCGGCTCTTCGCCGGTAAGTTTTTTGTGATTGTCTGCAGTTGAAATTGCAATATCAGCAAGTTGCTCTGCATCAGGATTAGGAACGACTGCACAATCCGCAAAACTGAAAGTTCTGTCTTTGAAAATCATCAGGAAGAAACTTGAAACTATTGAAATTCCTTCCGGCATTCCGACAATTTGAATTCCGGCTTTCATCACATCTGCAGTAGATGCAAATGAACCTGCAACACTTCCATCAACTAAACCTTCGCGAAGCATTATTGCTGCAAAGAATAGATCTCTTTTCAAAGTTTCTTTTGCCTGTTCAGGAGTCATTCCTTTTTTCTTTCGCAACTCATAATAAATATTTGCAAACTCATCAAACTTTGAATGAGTTAAGTGATCAACTATTTCAACACCTGTTAAATCAACTCCAAGTTTTTTTGCATCCTCATTTACTTTTGCGGGATTGCCAAGTGTTATCACTTTACAAATTTTTTCTTTAGTCAGAATTTCGGCAGCTTTAAGAACTCTTTCATCGTGTGATTCAGGTAGAACAATTGTTCTATTTCTTGTGCGTGCTTTTTCTTTAATCTGATTTAATAATTCCATTCCCATTGGTTCACCATAAAATTTTTAATAATTTTTTGCAAAGTTAACTAAATAATTTCTTTATGAATTGGGTAGTTGCTGTTTATTCAATATTTTGTGATATATAAAACAGGATTTGATTGAATGAAAAAACAAAAATCAAAAATTTATTTTGGTACCTGCAGTTGGAAATATGATTCGTGGGTAGATATAGTTTATTCCAAAGCAAAAGGAATAAATATGCTTGAGGAATATTCAAAGCAGTTTAATTCAGTTGAAATTGATCAATGGTTCTGGTCTTTGCACGCAATTAATAAAATTTCGCTACCTAAAGAAGGTGATGTTAAACTTTATGCTCAATCAGTTCCTGATGATTTCAGGTTTACAATTAAAGTTCCGAATAGTATTACACTAACACACTTTTATAGAAAAAGTAAATCTGAAGAATTAAAAGTTAATCCTTATTTTCTCAATCCCGATTTGTTTAACGAATTTATTAACACATTAAAACCAATGAAAAATAAAATTGGTGTTTTAATGTTTCAATTTGAATATCTGAATAAAGAAAAGATGAATAATCAAATTGAATTTATGGAAAGGTTTAGTGCATTCATTCAGAATGTTGGGAAAGAATATCAAATCGGAGTTGAAATCAGAAACCCGAATTATCTTAATAAAAAATATTTTGAGTTTCTTCAGCAAAACAATTTAACTATGGTTTTCCTTCAGG
>JAIMAZ010000087.1 GCA_023511695.1 Ignavibacterium sp. | reverse complement strand
CGATAATCATTTCATCTGCAATAATGATATATCTGATGCCGAAGACGATTGTTGTAAACTCTCAGATAGTTGGACTTGTAATTTTCACTTCTGCATTATTTTTAAGCTGGGAAGTGGTAAATCAAATTATTGCTGCAATTTATTACAATCTCGTTTTAGCCGCCGCAATTCTTATTAACGATCAGCGAATTTATATTCTGCCAAACACCATTGAATCTCTTGCGTTTGTTTTATTTATGAGTTTACTTTCAATTTTCGGTAGTGCAATAAATTTCAAACTACGACTTAAAGTTGCTGAGCACTCATTAGCTACTGAAAAATCAGAACTCAAATACAAATCAATTTTTAATAATGCTTTGATTGGAATCTATCAAACTTCACTTGATGGTAAAATATTAATTGCTAACGATGCAATGGCCAGAATTCTTGGTTATCAGAAAGCTGAAGAAATTATTGGGAAAGATATTCTAGTATTTTATAAAAATCCCGATGAACGACAGCATTTGATTGAGTTACTGAATGAAAAAGGAATTGTAGAAAATTTAAGGTTAACTTTAATCAGAAAAGATTTCGATGAAATTTTCTTGAAGATTAATGCAAGATTGATTATTCAACCCGAGACCAATCAGAAAATTATTGAAGGAAATCTTCAGGATATAACTGAACAGGTGAAAGCAGAACAAATAAGGGATGAATATCAGGAATCATTAAAGAAAGAAAAAGAAAAATCTGAAAAACTTGCTGCTGAGGCGATGAACTTAAGTCAGGTTAAAAGCAGATTTCTTGCAAACTTAAGTCACGAAGTAAGAACGCCTCTGAACAGCATTATTGGGTTGCTCTCAATAATTGAAGATGGAAATGCCCGAAGCGAAGATGAAGTAAAACAATTCATTTCAACTGCAAGAAGTTCAGCTGAATCACTCCTCGATGTAATTAATGCAATACTTGATTTGTCAAAGATTGAAGCAGGTAAAATTGAACTTGAAAAACTCAACTTCAATTTAAGGAAAGTTGTTGAACAGGCTATAATGGTTGTTCATCAGAAAGCACGTGAAAAAGGAATTAAAATAATTGAAGACCTTCCTCCTAATGACGAATTGAATTTTGTCGGTGATCCAACCAGAATAAGGCAAATTTATATCAACTTGCTCGGCAATGCTGTTAAGTTTACTGAAGAAGGTGAAATAAGAATCAAAGTTGAAGCAGCCGGACAAAACGGATCAAAGATCAAAATAATTTCTTCAATTGAAGATACCGGCATCGGAATTCCTGCTGATAAACTTTCTGAGCTTTTCAAACCATTTTCACAAGTTGATGGCTCTGAAGGGAAAAAGTTTGGAGGAACCGGACTTGGTTTGGTAATCTGTAAAGAATTTTTGAATCTGATGGAAGGCGATATAAAAGTTGAAAGTGCAGAAAATGTTGGCACTAAATTCACATTTCACTTTTATGTTGAACCAGCGTTAAGCAATATCCTGGGAAAGAAGCAGTCAAACGATAAAGAACATCAGAGTGTAAATTTAGATAATATGAGTGATCAGCTTGATAAATCATTGGTTGAGCAAAGGAAAAAATATAAAATACTTCTTGCTGAAGATAATCTTATTAATCAGAAAGTTGCTATCAGAACTCTTACTTCTTTTGGTTATCATGTTGATGCGGTGCTTAACGGTGAGCAGGCAGTAAGTGAACATAAATCTAAAAATTATGATTTGATACTTATGGATATTCAAATGCCTGAAGTGGATGGTTATACAGCAACTAAAATGATCCGAAAACTTGACGCACCCTTAAATTCAGTTCCAATAATTGCATTAACAGCACACGCTTTGCTTGGTGACAAAGAAAAATGTCTTGTTGCCGGAATGAATGATTACATTTCCAAGCCTGTTGTGGCTAAAGAAATTGTTCAAATTATCGATAAATACTTAGGGATTCATAAAAATAAACCTCAAGGAGATAAGAAAGTGGTTGATAAAGCATCTGATCTGTTCGATTTTGACAGATTAAATCAGGTTAGCTTGGGGGACAAAGAATTTGAAAAAGATTTACTCGGCGATTACTTCAAAGATGCTGAAATTAAACTTGAAACTTTGAAAGAATTCATTTCGCAAAGAAATCTGAAAAAGATTCAGGAATTAGCTCATACTTTGAAAGGATCAAGTTACTCGGTTGGTGCAAAAGCAATTGGTGATGAAGCTCTTGGTATTGAAATATCTGCAAAGAGTAACGACATCGAAAGTGTTGAGGAAAGAATGATTAAACTCACGAAAGTAATTCGTGAATCAAAGGAGCTGTTCAAGGATGTTTTAGCTGAATAAGAGTAATGAACAACGTTTAAAATGAAAAAGCCGCATCAGTTATTCTGAAGCGGCTTTTCTGTTTCAACCAAAAAATTAATGGAATTTCTTCAGAACTTTTCTTATCGTTTCAATTGCAAAATCAATTTCTTCTTTACTAATAACCAACGGAGGAGCGAATCTTATAATATCACCGTGAGTTGGTTTAGCAAGCAACCCTTCTTCTTTCAAAGCCACACAAACATCCCAAGCGGTTTTGCCGTCAGAAGTTGGTTTTATAACGATTGCATTAAGTAATCCTTTACCCCTTACAAGAACAAGATTATCAAATTCATTCACCATTTTCTGAACTTCACTTCTGAAATATTCACCCATCTTTGCAGCATTATCAGCAAGTTTCTCTTCAACCAAAACCTGTAAAGAAGCAATTGCAACCTTTGCAGCTAATGGATTTCCACCGAATGTTGAACCGTGTTGACCCGGCTTTATTGTTAACATTATTTCATCATTTGCCAGAACAGCTGAAACAGGCATCGTTCCGCCGGAAAGAGCTTTTCCTAAAATCAATATATCTGGCTTTACATCTTCATGATCTGAAGCGAGCATTTTACCTGTTCGTGCTAATCCGGTTTGAACTTCATCGCAAACTAAAAGTACATTTTTGGCTTTACACAATTCGTGTGCTTTTTTCAGATAACCAGCATCAGGAACAACAACGCCAGCTTCACCTTGAATTGGTTCAACCATAAATGCTGCTACATCAGGGTCTTCTAATGCTTTTTCTAAGGCAGGAATGTCATTAAAAGGAATTTTTATAAACCCGGGAAGAAACGGTCCATAACCTTCAAAGGAGTCAGGATCTGTTGAAGCAGAAACAGCCATCATTGTTCTGCCGTGAAAATTATCATTAGCTACGATAATCTTTGCATCATATTTTTTAATTCCTTTCACATCATAAGCCCATCTTCTTGCGAGTTTGACTGCAGTTTCGCCGCCTTCAACTCCGGTGTTCATTGGAAGAACTTTATCATAACCTAAAAGTTCGGTAATAAATTTCTCATATTCACCAAGCACATTGTTGTAAAATGCTCTTGATGTTAAAGTAAGCGTTTGTGCTTGTTCAATCATTGCATTTATAATTTTAGGATGGCAATGTCCCTGATTTACTGCTGAATAAGCTGAAAGGAAATCGAGATATTTTTTCCCTTCAACATCCCAAACCCAAACTCCTTTTCCTTTTGCGATTACAACATCAAGTGGATGGTAATTATGTGCACCGTATTTGTGCTCAAGTTCTATATAATAATGTGAGTTCATAATCCTTCCGTTATTTTATTTTGAAATTCATAAAAATACACTCGAAAATTACTTTTGAATGAACTGATTACCAAAGTTTGTGTGATTATTGTACGCCCAATTTTTGGCTTCTGCGTTTAATCTTGTTTATTGAAAGATGCTTTGATAATTTTTGTAAAAATATTTATGGTTTTATGACATTAACAGTTGAAACATTTTCATTCGCAGTTAAAACAAAAGGCAACTGCGATATTATTGATATCACAGACGCAGTGGAAAAAATTATTCAGGAAAATAATTTTTTAGAAGGTAATGCACTTGTTTTTATTTCTGGTTCTACTGCAGCAATTACTACAATGGAATATGAACCAGGATTGCTTAAAGATTATCCAAAACTTTTCGAAAAATTAATTCCTGAGAATGAATCATATCATCATAATTTTACTTGGCACGACGGAAATGGTCATTCGCATTTGAGAGCATCGCTTCAGAAATCATCTTTTACTGTTCCATTCAAAAATTCAAAACTTCTTTTGGGAACCTGGCAACAGATAATTCTTGTTGATTTTGATAATCGTTCCAGATACAGAGAAGTTATTGTTCAATTAATCGGTATTAAAGAAACCGAATAAGAAAAGAGAGATATATGAAAAAAATAATTTTCAGTTTGATAATTTTTAGTTCAACTCTATTTGCGCAAATAGTTGTAACTCACCCTGAATATCCGACTCAGCTTGATAGCATAGTTTTGTTTTTTGATGCTACTCAACCTGGTGCAGAAGAATTGCTTAATTATTCGGGAACTGTTTATGCTCACACCGGAGTAAATACTAATTTTGGAAATTGGCAGCATGTGATTGGAAGTTGGGGAAACAATCAAACTCAACCAGCTCTTACAAGGTTAGGTCCAAATCTTTATAAACTTACCATCGGATACCCGAGAGTTTTTTATTCTGTTACAAATCCATCCGAAATAATTTATGCTTTGGCAATCGTATTCAGAAGTGCTGATGCAACAAAACAAACAAGACCTGATATTTTTGTAGATATTTATCAACCCGGATTAAATCTTATTGTTCAGAATCCTCAAGTTCAAGTAAAGTTTGGTGATCCTCAGCGTTCGCCTGCATTTGTAAAAGAAGGCGAGACTGTACCAATTGACATTCGTGCAGTTGAAATTCAAACTCGTGTTCAAACAATTAATTTATTTATTGATGGAAATCAGGTTGCTCAGAGTGATTCAGCCAGATTGATTTACAATTTTAATTACTCAAACTTTTCTGTTGGAGCTCATATAGTTAAAGTAGTTGGAGTCGATACTGCAAACACAGTTGATTCAACTTCTTTTATGATGTTTGTTAATCCTCCGATTGTAAATGCTTCTTTACCAAATGGAATAAGACCGGGAATAAATTATACTAGTCCGGTAACAGCTACATTAGCACTCTTTGCACCGTACAAAGATTTCATTTATGTGATAGGTGATTTTAATGATTGGAAAGTGCAAACAAATTATTTTATGAAACGACATTATGTTAATCAGGATAGTGTTATCTGGTGGATTGAATTATCATCATTAACTCCTGCGCTTGAATATGCTTTTCAATATCTTGTTGATGGTAAAATTCGTGTCGGCGATCCTTACTCAGAGAAGATTTTAGATCCATGGAATGATCAATACATTCCCCCGATTACATATCCGAACTTAAAACCATATCCATCTGGCAAGACTGAAAAGATTGTCAGCATTCTTCAAACTGCGCAATCACAATATCAGTGGCAGGTTCAGAACTTTCAAAAACCACCTAAAGAAAATCTTGTGATTTACGAATTACACATTCGTGATTTTTCTACTCAAAGAAATTTTCAATTTTTAATTGATACTTTATCGTATTTGAAATCTCTTGGTGTTAATGCAATCGAACTTATGCCAATTATGGAATTTAGCGGAAATTTAAGCTGGGGTTATAATCCGATTTATCATACTGCAGTTGATAAATATTATGGTACTGCAACAAAGCTAAAACAATTTATTGATCTTTGTCATCAGAATGGAATTGCTGTAATACTTGATATGGTTTTAAATCATGCCGATAATCTTTCTCCACTTGCAATGATGTGGTGGGACGATATTCAGAATAAACCTGCAGCAAACAGTCCGTACTTTAATCAGAATGCAACTCATCCATTCAGTGTATTTAATGACTTCAATCACGAAAGCAATGCAACAAAGTATTTTGTAGATAGAGTAAATGAGTATTGGTTAAAGCAATTTAAGTTCGATGGATTCCGTTTTGATTTGTCTAAAGGATTTACACAAAATGTTTCGAATGATGTTGGTCAATGGAGTCAATATGATCAATCACGAATTAATCTTTTAACAAGAATGGCAGATAAAATCTGGGAGGTTGATTCAACAGCCTATGTGATACTCGAACACTTTGCAGATAATTCTGAAGAAATTGTTCTTTCAAATTACGGAATGTTACTTTGGGGAAATCTTAATCACGATTACAGTGAAGCTGCAATGGGTTATCAGTCAAGTTTGAGTTGGGGCTCTTACAAAAATCGCGGATGGAATTATCCTCACCTGATTACTTATATGGAAAGTCACGATGAAGAAAGATTGATGTATAAAAATCTGAATTTTGGAAACTCATTAGGAAATTACAATATCAGAAATTTGTCAATTGCACTGCAAAGGATTAAACTTGCTGCAACATTTTTATTCCCGATTCCGGGACCGAAAATGTTCTGGCAATTTGGTGAACTTGGTTATGATATAAGTATTGATTTCAACGGCAGAACAGGTGAGAAGCCTGTTAAATGGGATTATCTTAATGATCTGAGAAGAAAAAATCTTTATAAAGTTTTCAGAGAACTTATCAATCTCAAAAAGAATTATGAAGCATTCAGTACAACAAATTTTACAATGGATGTTGGTGGTTACATTAAGAAAATAAATCTCTATCACCCAACGATGGATGTTGCAATAATTGGAAACTTTTATGTTGGTCCGTTAAGTCCGAGTTCTAATTTTAGTACAACTGGCTGGTGGTATGACTTCTTCAGCGGTGACAGCATTCTAGTAACAAATCCTAATCAGCAGGTAACACTTGAACCGGGAGAATTTCACATTTATACTACTGTCAAATTACCAACACCTGAACCGGGATTGTTGCTTGATGTAGAAAATTCTGAAGGTGAAATACCAACTGAGTTTTCATTAGAGCAGAATTATCCAAATCCATTTAATCCAACCACTGTAATCAGTTGGCAGTCACCAATCGGCAGTCATCAAACGCTAAAGATTTATGATACTTTAGGAAATGAAGTAGCTACTTTAGTAGATGAATATAAAGATGCCGGATATTATAAAATAGAATTCGATGCATCACAATTTGCAAGCGGAGTTTATTTATATAGATTACAAGCAGGATCTTTTTCTTTAGCAAAGAAGATGATATTACTCAAATAAAAAACCCGTAGCTCAGGTCTCCAGACCTGAGCATAACCAACATAAAAAGTTTGTATAGATTAAAAATTTTTTTCTACACACTTTGATAAAATAATTCCTGACGCAATAGCCACATTAAGCGATTCAGCATTTCCATATTTCGGAATTGTGATTACATCATCAGCAATAGTTTTAACTACCTCCGATGGACCTGTTGCCTCATTAGAAAAAACAAGAACAATTTTATCAGGAAACTTATAATCAAAAATATTTTTTCCATCCAGATCTGAACAGATAATTTTGTAATTATTCAGCTTCAAATCATCAAGTAAAGCAGGTTCAACTTCCTCAAAAATGTATAAGTGGAATATTGAGCCCATTGAAGCACGTATGGCTTTTGGGTTTAGATAATCCACAGAAAATTTACTGATTAGAATTTCATTTATACCGAACCAATCACACGTACGGATAATTGTTCCCAGATTTCCGGGATCAGAAATATTGTCTAAATAAACTAAAACATTCGATTCAGTTTTATCCGGATAGAATTTCAATTTTGCATATCTGAATACAGCAGCAATTCCTTGAGGCGATTTTGTTTCTGATATTCTGATAAAATCCTGTGAGCGAAGAATTTCAATTCTTATTTTTTTTCTTTTAACATCTGACAAAAAATTTTTATGAAGTTCTGCGAATTCAAAGGTAGTCAGGACAATTTCACAATCATAATGACTGTTTAATCCTTCTTCTACATTTTTCAATCCTTCGACTATAAACTTTAATTCGCTCTCACGAAATTTTTTCTGAGAAAGAGATGAATAATATTTTAATTCATTTCTGGTAATCATAAAAGTTTATCATAGTTCTGACGCTTATTTTCCTGTTCACCTTTTTCAAGTTCTTTCAGATATTCCCAAGAATAAATTCCTGTGTTATGACCATCTTTCCAGTTTATTTGAATTGCATAACCACCAACTAATTCGATGTTCTTTACTTCGTACATTCCTTCGGTTATAAAATTTAATTTAGGCGGACGGTATGTTTTTAACAGAATTGTTTCACCCTTACAATTTGCACAAGGACATTCATCTCTTAAATATTTAAGTCCGATTGTAGTTTCTGAATCGTCATCCCATTTAATAAATAGTTTTTCTTTATCCAGGATCTTTATTTGTTTTGGTTTCATTTCTTCTAAAGTATATGTGATTTACTATGCAAATATAACTTATGAATGAAGAAAGATTATAGTATTTTTGTGTAAACAAATTAAGTTAAAGGGAAGATGATTTTATTATTATTATTTCTGATTCTTGTATTCATAAATTTTTTACTCTCGATTTCAGAAATTGCATTAGGCGCTTTTGGTGAAAATAAAATTGATGAGCTACGCGAAGCTAAAGATGATTCAGTTCCATACTTCGAAAAATTAAACAGCAATCAGGAAGAAGTTTACGGAACTATCCAATTCATCTATCATTTCTTGCTAATAACTATCAGCATTTTGGGTTACTTCATCTTATCGCGATATATTCTTAATTTCATCTCTCAGGCAGAAGGATTAAGTGATGTTGCTGATATAATTTCAGTTTTATTAACTGCACTGATACTTACGCTAATTGTTCTGATTTTCAATGTTTTAATTCCTAAAGCTATTGCATTTAAGTATTCAGATTACATTGGGAAAAAATCCGTAAAGAAAATTCTTCTGCTTGCTGAAATTTTCAGATATCCGATTAAGATGGTTTCATCAATTGCGAATTTTATTTTAATACCATTTAAAGAAAAAATAGGATTCTCTCAATCGAAACCATTTGAAGACGAAATACTTGATATCATTTCAGATGGAGTAAAGTCAGGTACACTTGATGAAACTGAACAGCAGATAATTGAAAATGTATTTGAGTTCACTGACCTCAAAGCAAATGAGGTTATGATTCCAAGAACTGAAATGATAGCAATAGATATTGATGATGATATTGAATTGAATATTAAAAAAATCATTCAAACAGGACACACTCTAATTCCTGTTTATGAAAATTCAATTGATAACATAATCGGAGTTCTTCACACAAAAGATGTAATGAAATCACTGATTGAAAAAAGAGATATTTCATTAAAAGAGTTAATGCGGCCTGTTTATTATGTACCTGAATCAAAACCAATTTCCCAGATTTTGAGAGAAATGCAAAAACAAGGACAACGCCTTGCAATTGTAACTGATGAATATGGCGGAACAGAGGGAATGATTACTATGGAAGATATACTCGAAGAAATTATTGGTGAAATCCGAAATGAAGGAAGAGAATATAAAACTTACAACAAAGGAAAAGATGGTAAATACTATGTGCTTGGCTCGATGAACATAAGTGATTTTAACGAGGTATTTAACTACAAATTACCAGAATCGGAAGAATATAACACCGTTGCAGGTTTTGTTTCAGAAAGAACGGGAAAAATTTTAAATCCCGGCGAACAATTAGAGTTTGAAGGATTAGTTTTTGAATTGATAAAAAAAATCAGACAGAAAATGGTTCAGTTCAGGGTTTATGCAAAAAATGGTGATTTAAAGGAAATTGAAGAAGAAAATTCTTGATTAGAAGTTGGAATTACTATAACTTTGGCTCGATAATTTTGAATTGCTGGCGTAGCTCAGTTGGTAGAGCAGTCCCGAATAGATCGGGATAATCGACAGTTGAAAACAAATAAAATATAAGAATAAATGCTGGCGTAGCTCAGTTGGTAGAGCAGCTGACTTGTAATCAGCAGGTCGGGGGTTCAAATCCCTTCGCCAGCTCAAAAAAATTAAACCCGAGTAAAATAACACTCGGGTTTTATCTTTTTAAAACTGTAATCAGCAGGTCGGGGGTTC
>JAIMAZ010000086.1 GCA_023511695.1 Ignavibacterium sp. | reverse complement strand
GCATTTATCTTTTTAGAGAACAGAAATTAATTGCTTCAAAAAAAAAGTTTAATTGAATCACATGAAAAAAGATTACAGAATAATTTATTATGATTCGTATAACTCAACTTTTAATTCTCAAATTTCACAAGTCGATTCAAAAGTTCTTAGTAGTCTTTTTACTCATTATGATTTCAAAATTTTTCCTTATCTGAAAAATTTTAATTATGATTCAAACATTTTAGAACTCGGTTGTGGACCTGGGTATTTACTCGACTATCTAAAACTTAAAGGTTTTACTAATTCTTTTGGAGTTGATATTTCATCGGAACAAATTGAAATTGCAAAATCAAATGGTCACAATGTGAGACTTGATGATGTATTTGATTTTCTCAGAAGCTCTACTGAGAAATATGATTTAATTTTTGCTTTTGATTTAATCGAACACTTTAAAAAAGATGAATTACTTGAATTGACCTCTTTGATTTATAATCATCTTAATAAAAATGGTTTGTTTATAATCAGAACTCCTAATGGGCAAGGATTATTTTCTGGTCAAATTATCTTTGGTGATTTAACACATCAAACAATCTTTACTCCAAATTCTCTAACTCAATTATTTAGTAATATTGGTTTCAGTAATCTTAATTTTATTGAGAATGCGCCGGTAAAAAAAAATCTTGTTGGTTTTGTTCGGACAGTGATGTGGTCTGCTTTAAAAATCATCCTAAATTTAGTTATGCTAATTGAAGTTGGAGGTACACAAAAAATCTGGTCAAGAGATTTTTACTGTGTGGCAAAAAAATAATTTTGAATTAATTTATGAATAAAGCTTCCTCCATAGGAACAGCTACAATAGTTTTAACTATCTTTGGTTTTTTTGCTAAAGCTACTGGATTTTTCAGAGAGATATTATTTGCAAATTTTTTCGGGCTTTCTCGTGATTATGAATTTTACCTTGTCGCTTCAATTCTCCCAATTACTCTAAATTCAATCTCACTTTATATTTATCAGAATTATTTTATTCCTGCTTACTCAAAACAGAATCACAGCGATAGTGAACAGGCAGCTCAATTTGCAAGAAGAGTTTTCATTAATTCCTTTACTATTTCAGTTATTTCATTATTGATTTTATTAATTTTTAGAATTCAGATATTAAGTTTATATGTCGGGGCTCAATTTATTTCGGAGAAAACCGAATTACTTTTTATAATTTTCAGCTGTACGGTTCCTTTCGGAATAATTTCAGGATTTTTAACTGCTTATTTGCAAACGAATTTTAACTTTAAATCCCCGGCAATTGCTGGCCTGATGCTAAATGTTTTTACTATCATTGCGCTTCTGATATTCAAAGAAAAAAATATTGTAATTATTGCTTTTGCATATCTAATAGGAACATTTATTCAAACAGTAATTCTTGTTAAAATATCTAAAGTTTGGCAAATAATATTTTTTAAATTTCAAAATCCAGTAAGGGAATTTATTTCTCAAAATTCTTTGATTATCTGGATAATTTTAATTGAAGTAATTGGTCAGCTTTATGTTTTATCAGATAGATATTTTTTGTCTAAGGTTGATGAAGGAGGAATTGCAGCAATCAATTATGCTACGACAATCTTTTTGCTTCCAATTTCTATTATCACCATTTCTATAACAACTGCAATTCTTCCTAAGTTTTCTCAATTAGTTTCGGCAAAGCTTGATGAAGAACTCAAAGAAAAACTAAAAACAGCATTAACCAACACTGCTTTAATTTTTATTCCACTTACATTCCTTTTTCTTTTTTTTGGAAAGGAAGTGGTAAGAATTTTATTTGAACGCGGTAATTTTAATTATCAGAGTACTCAAATAACTTATGAGGTTCTTTTTTATCTTTCTCTGAGTTTACTTTTCTACAGTCTTTATGGAATACTTAATAAACTTTTTTATGTTTATGAAATGGTGAAGACTTTGTTTATAGTCACTATAATCGGGATAAGCATCAAGTTAGTACTTAATTTTATTCTTGTTGATTTAATGAAACAAAATGGATTGGTGATATCCACTTCAATTAGTTATATATTTTTCTTCATTATGAGCATTTTGATTATTCAGAGGAGATTAAAAATTCTTAAGATAAAAGATACTTTTAACAAAATATTATTCTATGCGCTTAATGGTATGATATCTTTTATCGTTGTTAAAATATTATTTACTCTTGTTCAATCTGAATCTATTCTATTTGATTTGTTAAAAATATTTTTGTTCTTCTTAATCTATTATATAAACAATCTATTTTTGAATGATTTGTATCAAAGAAAATTATTAGATGAGTTAATCAGAATTTTACCGATAAGTAATCAAAACCATAGAAAATGAATCCACTGCATTTCATAAATAAAGCATTAGTATTTATTAATCCTGAGAAAGCAAGTTACTGGCATACAATTACACGATGTACTATTACTTCAAAGCCAGATAGACTTGGAAGATATTATCTAAACTTCGAATCGAAGTTGTACTATCCTGAAAAGATGGATGCTGATGAAATTCCTTTGTGGAAGACAGATAACGAACCTTATTTCCATCATCCGATTGTTATATGTCAATATGCTCTTGGAATTTACGAGCATCTTTACCAAAAAAATTTCAGTGATATTGAATTAAAAGAAAAATTCTTAACTCAAACTAAATGGTTAAAAAATAACTATCAGGAAACTGAGTTTGGCAAAATATGGAATATATATTATGATATTCCTCTTTATGGAATAAAAAAACCGTGGTACTCAGCTTTAGCTCAAGGTGAAGCTGTATCAGTATTAACGAGAGCTTACTTGCTTACAGAAGATTATTCATATTTGAATTTGGCAGAAGATGCAATTAAGCCATTTTATATTGATGTTAACAAAGGTGGCTTGTTAAATTATTTCCAATCGAATCCGGTTTATGAAGAGTATCCATCGAGAATTAATACAGTTGCAGTACTTAACGGATTTATTTTTTCACTGTTTGGATTATATGATTTACAACTCATTTCAAAAAACACTAATGCTAAAGAGCTTTTCCAGAAGGGAATCAATTCGATTAAGAATTTATTACCTTTTTATGATACAGGTTATTGGGCGAGATATTATTTGTTTGATTATCCCAAAGAGTATGTTGCATCTTTCACCTATATTTCTTTAATGTATGAACAGTTGAAAGCACTGTACTTTTTAACTGATGAAAAAATATTTTTAGATTACTCGAACCGATGGGAAAATTATACAAAAAGAAAATCGAACAAGTTGAAAGCTTTGTTAAAAAAAATTTTTTACGCTAACACTCTCAGGACATGAAAAAGCAAATTAAATATTATGATTTGATTTCGCAGTCGAAGGTCTTGCAGAATTTATTTCAATTTATTTTAGATTTTTTATTTAAGAGTCTTAGGTTATTTATAAAAATATTACCTCTCAAACGCAAGAATGTTTGTGTAATCTCACTTCATAAAATTGGTGATACTATTTTTACTTTTGATGCCATAAATTCTGTTAAAAAATTTTATGGTGAAGATGTCTATATTATTTGTAATGTTGAATCAGAGCCTATTTATGAACTTGTACATGACAAAAAATATTTGTTATCTATTCCGAAAGAATATTTCCATTTTGGCGATAGATATCTTGATAGACGAGCCAGAAGATTATTGCGAAAGTTAAATCCAAAAGTTATAATAGATTTGACCGGAGTAATGACTTCTGCAAGTCTGATTTTTAATTCAGGAGCGAAACAGATAATCGGATTTAATAGAAAGATTTTCAGAAGTATTTATACTAATTTCACAGAGTTTAATCTTGGTAACCATTCCAGAGAGATTTACACAAATGCAATCAAAGAAATTATTCCCATTGTTGAGTTTAATTATACTCCAACTTTCACTCAAAATTCAGATAGAATTTTGATTGCTCCTTTTGCTGGTTGGATTTCAAAAGAATGGTCATTAATGAAATTTATTGAATTAGCGGAGAGACTTAATGAAAAATATAATGTTTGTTTTATTTTTGACAGCCGCAAGCTGGAAGAGAATGTGGTTAGTTATTTAAATGATAAAGAAATTAAATTTCTTCAGACACGAACAGTAAAAGAATTAATAAATGAAATTAAAGACTGCAAAATGTTAATCGGAAATGATTCAGGACCAATACAAATAGCTGCATTATTTGGTAAATACACTTTTAGCATATACGGCCCAACAAATCCAAAATTTCATTTACCAAAAGGGAATAGACATTTTTATGTTCAAAAGTCATTGCCATGTACACCAAAAGCAGATGAGAGATTATGCTTTACTGATGGTGGAAAAAATGGTTGTCCATCTTTTGAGTGCTTGAATACACTTTATGTGGATAATGTTTTTCATGAGATAAATGATATATTCTTCAAACTTTAATTAACAAAAAAAAATGGACAAAAGTTTGTTAAAATCTGAATGGCAAAAAATATTTTATTTTTCTTTAGCTATAGCCTTAATATTCGCTGCTCTGTCTTTTAATTACTTTATCGCTTTTAGTATCGTCTGTGCTTTGCTTCTTTATTCATTTATTGATGAAAAATTATTTGTTTTATTGAGTATTATTGTATTTATATCAATCGTTGGAGGCGAAGTCCAAAAGTATAGAGACGTATTTACTATCTTTGCTTTATTAATACTGACCTTATACTTTCTTAAGCGTTATGGTTTTGAAGTAAACACCTTTCCTAAACCACCTTATGTTTTTAATTGGCTTATCATTATTCTTTTAAGTTCGATTTTTATATCGGGTATGATTTCCGGATTGCAAATTGAAAGTGTTGATGCATTATTAAGAGCTATAATATTCTTTTTAATCTGTTATTTCTATTATGCATTTTTGACTTTAGACGAAAATAAAAGTCATATTTATTATTTATTATTTGGTCTCTTTTTCTCAAGCTTAATTTTATCAGCATCTGTTTATTATGATTTTGCAAGATCGGGCTTTGCTCTGTTTATCTTCGATATTCTGATAACTCGTTGGGCTGGTACTTTTGGAAATCCGAATTCTTTAGCACTGATCATTTCAATCAACATAATCTTTTTGATAGTTATATTTTTTTCAAACAAGGTTAGTCAAAAAATTAAATTATTATTCCTTCCTTTATTATTGCTAAACTATCTGATCATTTTGTTCCTAACAAATTCTCGAGCCGCCATACTAAGTTTAATAATTGCAGTGTTGTTTTTATTCTATCATCTTCAAAAAAGGGTTATCCTTTATCTTTTATCAATTATAGTAATGTTTTTTATTGCTTACTTATTTATTCCTTTTATACAAGAACTTGTTGATACATATCTTCGTTTAGAAACTGTTAGTCAAAGAGATTATTTATGGAAAGCTGGTTTAGATATAATGCGTGATTATCCAATATTCGGCGTCGGTCCCGAGCAATATCCAAAATATTTTTATAGCTACATACCAACTTCTGGTTCATACTTTTTTAATCTTTATATTATTCTGCAAAAGCCACATCCACATAATTATTCGCTTTGGTTAATTACAGAAAATGGAATTTTAGGATGGTTGAGTTCGTTAGCAATCTTTGGCTTTTATTTCTTTATGGCAACTAAACTAATTTTATGGTCTAAAGTTAATAGAGATGAAAATTATCTTTTTGCAGTCGGTCTTTTTTCTATAGGTCTTCTTGTTTTTATACGATCTTTTTTTGAGGTAGAAGGAGTGTTTTCAAATGGATTTATTTCAAGAGATATTCCGTTCTGGATCTCATATTTAATTCTTGCCTATCTATACAAAATAAACCTTGCTAATTTTAAGTTACGAAGAAGTAGTGAATAGAAAAAAAATTATTTTATTAGGTGACCCGGCATCTTCTCACACTCAAAAGTGGGTTAATAGTCTTGTTCAACGGGGGATAGAAGTTTATTTATTTGGATTAGTTGCAGATGAACCGAAAGGTTACAATTCCAATGTTAATTTAATTGTTGAAAAAATTCCGGCTTCTGTTAAATCGCAATCAGATGGTTCTTTGCAAAAAAGTATTTATCTGAAAGTGTTGCCGAAAATTAAATCTATCATACAAAAAATTAATGCTGATTTAATTCATTCTCATTATGCTTCAAGTTATGGATTATTAGGAGCATTATCAGGATTTAAGCCATTTGTTGTATCAGTTTGGGGTAATGATGTTTTCGATTTTCCAAAAAAATCTTTTGTTCATAAACAAATCCTGAAATATGTTCTTAAGAAAGCAGACCGAATTTATTCTACAAGTAAGATAATGGCTGATGAAACTAATCTCTATACAGATAAGAAAATAAGAATAATTCCTTTTGGCGTTGATACTAATGTCTTTAAACCATTTGTTGTAAAAAAAATATTTGATGAAGATGCTCTAGTTATTGGCACAGTAAAATCTTTATCAATAAAATATGGAATTGAATATCTGTTGGAAGCATTTCAACTGATTAAGAAAAAATTTTCTGATAAAAAAATAAAATTATTATTAGTTGGCGATGGAACACTCAAAACATCTCTGCAACGTAAAGCAAATGATCTAAACATAAATGATGATGTTTTATTTTATGGCTCTGTGCCACATAATAAAGTACCGGAAATTTATAATATGATTGATATAGCAGTCTTCCCATCAATTTGGGAAAGTTTTGGAGTTTCAAATCTTGAAGCAGCAGCTTGTGAAGTACCTCAGGTTGCTTCTAACATTGGAGGATTTCCGGAAATAATTGAAAATGGAGTAACAGGATATTTAGTTAAGCCAAAAAATCCCGTCGCAATTGCTGAAAAAGTAACCATACTTATAAATGACGAAAGTCTTAGAAAAAAAATCGGCAAAGCAGCTCGTAAAAAAGTTATTGATGAATTCGATTGGAACAAGAATGTTGATCAGATGATTTCAGAATATGAACAGATTATGAAAGCGAGAGTTTAATATTATGTGCGGAATTTTTGGAGCTGTAAGTTTTTCAGAAAAATTTAATGCAAATGACTTTGCTCAGTTCAAAAAACTTACTGACTTAGTTTCATATCGTGGACCAGATGCTTCAGATTATAAAGGATTTAATTCAAATGAAAGGTCAGTTGATAATAATAATTTTAATATTTTTTTTGGACATAGAAGATTAGCTATAATTGATTTAAGTGATGAAGGAATACAACCATTATTCAGTGATAACTGCTGGATAATTTTTAATGGTGAAATTTTTAATTATATCGAACTGCGTGAAGAGCTTAAATCCAGAAAATGTAATTTTAATACTAATACCGATACTGAAGTAATAATAAAAATTTATAAGGAATTCGGCGAGAGTGGATTTGACAAACTGAATGGAATGTGGGCTTTTGCAATTTATGATGTTGAAAAAAATAAAATTATTCTTTCGCGGGATAGATTCTCGATTAAACCGTTATTCTTCTACACTGATAAAAATAAATTATTCTTTGCCAGCGAGATAAAACAGTTGCTTCCGCTATTGGATAGAAGGGAACTGGAACTTGAAAGAATGAAAATTTTTCTCAATCAAGGTTTGCTTGATTTTGATGATCAAACTTTGTTTAGAGAAATAAAAAGAATTAAACCAAAAACAAATCTCATAATAGATTTATCATCAAATGAAATTATTGAAAGCAAATATTGGGATTACTCAAATCAACTAATTGAGGGAAGTGATAAAGAGTTATTCATAAAATTTTATGAGCAATTTAATGATAGTGTTCGAATAAGATTACGAAGCGATGTAAAAGTCGGTTCATTGTTAAGTGGAGGATTAGATTCATCTGCAATTACTGCTTCAGCATTAAAATTTACTTCTAATTCAATTGAAACTTTTTCAGTTATTAGTGAAGATAAGCGATTCTCTGAAGAGCGGTTTATAGATTTATTTACTTCTTATTATAAAATATTTAACAAAAAAATTTCACTCAACACAAATTATCTTAAAAATAATATTGATATTGTATTACAACATCAGGATGAGCCATTTAATTATTTCATTCCCGTTGCACACTATAATTTGATTAGTTCACTAAATGAAAATTCAGATATAATTGTTATCCTTAATGGGCAAGGCGGTGATGAGGTTCTGCTTGGCTACTTGAGATTTTATTTTTTCTATTGGAAAAAATTATTATCAGAAAAAAAATTTTTCATCTTAGCCAAAGAATTATACCTGTCTATTTTAAACAGAACTGCCATATTACAATTCAGAATTAATGCTGCTAAAAGATATCTCCCCCAGAAATTATTAAATGAAAAAGATTTTCTGATAAGTAAATCTGAGTTGATAAATGTTTGGCAATATGAAGACATCCGTCAGGCACAGATTAACGACATTGATTATTATTCAGTTCCATTTCTTAACCGTTATGAAGACAGAAATTCTATGGCTTTTTCAAAGGAAATAAGATTGCCGTTTCTCGATCACCGTCTGGTAAGTTTTTTAGTTAACATTTCACCGGATAAAAAAATGAGAAATGGTTGGAGTAAATATATTTTAAGAAAATCATTCACTGAATTACCATCTGCAATCAGATGGAGAAGAGATAAGAAGGGTTTTATTCTTCCTGAATCAAATTGGCTTCGAACAGACTTTAAAGAAGAAATTATCAATATGTTTAAGAGCAAAAACAATCTTCTGGCTAAAATGAATTTGATAAATCCTGATAAGTTTCTTAATTACTATCAGAAATTTTTATCTGGCGATAAAAGAATTCACAATACTGATATATCAAGAATTTATATTGCTGAAAAATGGCTGCAAAAATATTTTGGTTAAATGAATAAGACAGAAATTAAAATATTACCCTTAACTGCTGATGAAAATCTTATCGGAAAAATTACGAGTCTGCATAAGCAAATTTTCGATAAAGACCATTTCACAGCAAGGTTTGATGAAAAGTTACTCAATAAATATTTTTATTTACTCCTATCAAATAGTAGTTATAAGATTTGTGCATTCAAGGATCAGGAAGTAATTGGTTATTTGATTGCCGGTGAAAAACTTGATA
Organism: Ignavibacterium sp.; assembly: GCA_023511695.1. Lineage (GTDB taxonomy): Bacteria > Bacteroidota > Ignavibacteria > Ignavibacteriales > Ignavibacteriaceae > Ignavibacterium. The sequence continues at coordinate 998 of JAIMAZ010000086.1, read as the reverse complement.
ATGTACTGAAAAAATTCAGTAAGGAGTATTTTATTCGTTTGATAATTTTACTACTTAAAAATCCCAGATTTCTATTGGAAAAATTTCTCGGCTTGATGACCAGACTTATTCGCAAAAATAAAAAATCGAAAGCTGATATGAGATTATTTTTAATTGCCTCTAAGCACGATGAAAATATAAAAGGTGTAGGTAAAACTTTAATTGAAAATTTAGAGAAACATTTAATTGAAAAGGGAATAACATTTTACGGACTTTCAGTAAGAAAACATAATCAGCAGGCTATTAATTTTTATAAGCGATTGGGATTTATTGAGGAATTCATAACTCATAAATCAATTTATTTTATAAAAAAACTCTCTTAGAAAATGATAACAGTAATTTGTCCGGTTTATAATGAGGAAGAATACATAGAAAATGTTCTTAAATTTTTCATTGAGGCTAAACCGGATAACAAAGAATTAATTTTAGTTGATGGTGGATCAAGTGACAAGACCATTGAGATCATTACAAAGTGGATTGAAAAACATAAGAATATCAGACTGATGCATAATAAAAATAAATTTGTTCCTTTTGCTTTAAATCTGGCAATTAAAAATTCTTCTGGTGATCCAATTATCAGACTTGATGCTCACACATTTTATGAGAAAAATTATTTTGAGAAAATTCTTGAAGCTTTTGATAAAACTAATGCTGATATTGTCGGTGGTCCGATGAGAAAAATTGGCTCAAATGATTTCCAATTAGCTGTAGCATATGCTACTACCTCCGTATTTGGAATTGGTGATAGTAAAATTCATAAGATTGATTATAGTGGCGAAAGCGACCACGTTTATCTCGGTGCGTGGAGAAGAAATTTATTCAATGAAATTGGTTACTTTGATGAAAGATTACTTAGAAATCAGGATGATGAATTTAGCTATTAGTTTATAAATGGCTGAATTTAAAATGGCTGAAATTAAAATTAAGGAGAGAAAGCGATGACTGGTCTAACTAAAGTG
>JAIMAZ010000085.1 GCA_023511695.1 Ignavibacterium sp. | reverse complement strand
GTAAAGAGGAATCGTTCGAGCCGGCCACTGTGGCCGAGGGTGGCAGTGATCCGCGAGGAATCCCAGGCGTCTCGCCAACGCTAGGAGCAATGTCATGGCCGACCGACCGCCGTTGATGTACACCGACATGCCCGACTTGCGCCTGCTCAACCGGGGCAAGGTGCGGGATATCTACGACCTGGGGGAGCACCTGCTGATTGTGGCCACCGACCGCATCTCGGCCTTTGATGTGGTACTTCCTAACGGTATTCCTTATAAAGGTAAAGTGCTCAATCAATTATCCGCTTATTGGTTTAACACTTTGGCGGATATAATTCCCCACCATATGGTCACCATTAATTTACAGGAAAATTATGGTGTGCCGGCAGCATTAATAAACATCCTGGCCGGGAGGGCCATGATCGTGAAAAAAGCTAAACCTTTGCCGGTTGAATGTGTCGTTCGCGGATACCTTTCCGGATCAGCCTGGAATGAGTATCAACAAAATGGGGTGGTTTGTGGAATTCCTCTGCCGCCTGATCTCAAAGAATCAGCAAAATTAGAACAACCTATTTTTACTCCGGCCACCAAAGCTGAAATAGGCAGCCATGATGAAAATATTGATTTTTCTAAAGTAAAAGAAATTTATCAAGCCGGCAGAACATTTAAGCAATGTTTTCGCGATTTATTGTTTTGGCTTTTCGATGAATTTGGATTGATAATATTTGACCCTTCAACTACTGAAGTTAAAAAAGCTCTTACTCCAATATTCCTAACAGAAATAAACAACTTTAGAATTCACACTCAGAAACTAGTAGCTGTTAGTGCTACTTTAGAAGAAGTTTATCATGCTCAGGTAAAAGTTAAACCGGTTAATTTATTTTATCACATTGATAACGGACGACATTCGATTGAACCGGTTGATGAAATTTTCAAATTAAAAAGAAAACGAAAACAATTTACTAGGGATGAAATTATAGCTGAGATTAATGAACATCCGGACAGATTCAGCCCGAATGTATTATTGAGACCAATTACACAAGATTATCTGTTTCCTACGGCTTTTTATATTGCTGGTCCGAGTGAAGTATCATACTTTGCTCAGATTCATCCTTTGTATGAATTTTTTGAAATTGAACCACCGGTAATATATCCTCGTTCATCTGCAACACTTATTGAAAAATCTGTATTGTCTTTTATGGAAAAATATGATTTAACAATGCGCGATGTTTTTCTTGGAACTGATCAATTAAAAGAAAAAATTTTATCAACAGTAGCTGAAAATAATATTGAGGAAATTTTTGATAACGCAGTAAAGAATGTCAATCTGATTTTTGATGATCTCAAGGAAAAACTTTTTTCAGTTGATAAAACCATTTCTGATTCAACCAACAGATATCGCGATAAAGTTTTGTATTCAATAAATGAACTTAAATCAAAAGCAGAAAAAGCTCACGAATCCAGATTTGAAGTTATAATCAGACAAATATCTAAACTTTCTAATCTTTTATATCCAAATGAAAACCTTCAGGAGCGTGAGTTAAACTACTTTTATTTTGCAAATAAATTCGGAGACAGTTTTCAAAGAAAGCTTTATGAAGAATTATCAATCTCTGAGTTCGAACATCAGATAATTGAGATTTAAAATTAGGAGTTAAAATGGATAAGATTAAAAAAGTATTGGAGGTTAAAGGTATAATTGATGAAAAAAGGAAACTCTTGATAAATGATCCTTTACCTATAAAAGGTCCAAAGAATGTTAAAGTTTTAATAATTTTAGAAGACGATGATTTTGATGATGAAATATTATATAAAAATTTATCAAAGAATCCTGCTTTCAGTTTTCTGAAAGAATCCGAAGAAGATATTTATTCAATCAATGACGGTAAAGCATTTGAAGATTAAAGGAAAGATAGTTCTCGTACCATTTCCCTTTGATGATTTCTCATCACTTAAAGTGAGACCTGCCTTGTGTTTGACTGAACCTTCAAGTGCTCATAATCATATAATTATTGCATTTATTAGTAGTAAAATTTCAAATTATATAGAATCAACATAAATATTGTTAGAATCTTCTGATAGTCTATTCCATAAAACCGGATTAAAATCATCTTCTGTAATTAAACTTAGTAGAATAACTACAATACCGAAAAAATTTATAAAAAGAGAATTAGGGATTTTACCGCAAGAACTAAAAAATGAACTTCACTTGTAGCTTAAACTTCTTTTTGATTTAGATTAAAATGAGGTTATTGAATTTAATTGATCATAAAAATCCGGATTTGATATTGCAACACACTCAATCCCATCAACAGTTGAATTGTTTCCTATCAATATTGCCAAAATCGAAAATGCCATTGCAATTCTGTGGTCGTTAAATGAATTGAAAGTAACAGCATTATTTTTAATTTCACCTTCAATACTAAACCCATCTTCAAATTCTTCAACAGCAAGTCCAGCTATTTTCAGATTATTACAAATTGATTTAATTCTATCAGACTCTTTATAACGAAGTTCTTTACAATTACGGATTTCAAAAATTCCTTTAGCAAAAATTCCAGCTATAGTCAAAATTGGAATTTCATCAATGATATTCGGAATTATACTTTCTTCAATCCGGATATTTTTTAGTTCAGATGATTTTACAACAATGTCACCGAAAGGTTCATTGCTGGAATACTTAACATTTTCTATCTGAATATTGCCATTCATCTTACGAAGTATATCAATAAATCCTGTTCTTGTTGGATTAAGTGAAACATTTTTAATTATCAACTCCGAATTATTTGACAGAAGTGCTAACACTATAAAAAAAGCAGAAGAAGAAACATCGCCGGGAATGAAATATTCTTTTGCAATCGGATAAAATTTTTCTGAAGCAAAAATAATTTTTTTCTTATCAGTGATTTCAACAGGTAGCTCAAGCATTCTTTCTGTATGATCTCTTGTAATAAACTTCTCAATCACTTTGGTTTGATCTGATAAATGTAATCCAGCAATCAATACAGCACTTTTAACCTGTGCACTGGCTACTGGTAAATCGTATTCAATAGGTTTTAATTTATCTGTTGGATCGATAATTATTGGTAAAGTTGAATTTGATGATTCAATATTAGCTCCCATTAATTTTAATGGTTCAATTACTCTTTGCATTGGTCTTTTGGAAAGTGATTCATCTCCAATCAGAGCAGAGGAGAAATTTTGAGCAGTCAATAATCCGGAAGCCAATCTTGCTGTAGTTCCTGAATTGCCGCAATCAAGAAAAATTTTTGGCGGAAGGAAATTTTTCTTTCCACGACCAGTTACAACCAAATCAGATTTATCTGAGTAAAACTCTACACCTAATTCTTTAAAAACTTTTTGAGTTGATTTAACATCTTCGCTCAATGAAATATTTTTTATAACCGATTTACCATTTGCCATAGATGAGAAGAAAATTGCACGATGAGAAATTGATTTATCGCCGGCAAAAGTAAGTTCACCTTTTATTGATTTGACTTTCGAGAATGACTTTTTCATTTACTGCACCACTGTTCAATTAATCTATCCAATTCCTTTTCTGAAATTTGTGATACTTCATACTTCCCTTTCATAATTCGTTGACGAGCAGCTTCATAAAGAATTATTGCTGCAGCAACTGAAACATTCAGACTTTGGACCATTCCAAACATAGGAATTATAATTCTTTCATCTGCTAATTGAGATGCTTCTTTAGAAACACCACGATGTTCATTACCTAAAACGACTGCTGCTTTTTCGGATAAATCAAGTTCGTAAATACTTTTTGAATCTTCACTAATTGATGAAGCATAAATCTTAAAACCATCTTTTCTTAATTCTGAATAGCAATTCTCAATTGATTTATATTTCTCTCTTTCAACCCACTTAAATGCAGAGGCGGAAGATTTCTTCCCTATCTTAGGAAATTTTTCTATTGTATAAACTAAAGAGACTTTTGGAATTCCGACAGCATCACAAGTTCTGAATATAGCACTTACATTGTGTGGATCGTGAATGTTTTCAAGAACGACCATCAAATCGTATTGTCTTCTTTTCAGAGTATTTGCAATTTTATTTAATCTTCTCTCGGATTTAAATTCTTTCACAGTTTTTTCAGAGGAGTATTTCTGAATAAAATTTTTTGTTATTAATTGAATGAAAACCAAAATCAGATTTTATGAAAAATTAATTTGTATATAATCTTATCTTCTTCCTTCCTTGCCTTATCAATTTTGAATTTATCTTTTGGAATTTTCAGATAAAATGAAGCTAACTCAATAATTTTGTCTAACGCAGAATCTTCATCGTGAGCCCAGCTTTCGCAACCTTTAATGGAAGGAATTTCAACTGAATATCCATCAATCGATTTTTTGATTACAATATCAACAACCATTAATATCCTGCAATTCCCTTTTCACCTTGAATAATTTTTACACCGCTGCTTGTTCCAATCCGGCTTGCACCAGCAGCAATCATTTTTAGTGCATCATCTTTTGAACGAACTCCACCGCTTGCCTTAACTTTAATTTTTCCTTCGACCGAATAATTCATCAATGCAACATCAAAAACAGTTGCTCCACTTTTAGAAAATCCAGTTGATGTTTTTACGAAGTCTGCGCCAGCTTCTCTACTAATTATTGAGGCAATAATTTTTTCTTCATCAGTCAATAAGCAGGTTTCAAGAATTACTTTTGTTTTGGTTAAGCTACTTTTTGCAATGTGTGATATTTTTTCAATCTCATTAAAAACATAATTATAATTTTTTGATTTGAGTAGTCCGATGTTAATTAACATATCAATTTCTTCTGCACCTTCTGATATTGCTGTTTCAGCTTCCTGAATTTTTGTATTTGTATGATTGGCTCCGAGAGGAAATCCAATTACAGTGCAAACCTTAACATTTGTTTCTTTTAATTGATTAAAACAAAAATCAACCCAGCATGGATTAACACATACAGAAGCAAACTCAAATTGTTTGGCTTCGTTACAAAGCTTCAGTATTTCTGATTCCGTAGCATCAGGTTTAAGCAAAGTATGATCAATTGTTTTTGCTAATTCTTTTTCTGATAGTTGAGGTAATGAATAATTTTCTGTAAAAGATTTTTTGAATTGCTCAAGTTTTGTTTTAATTAAATTGTCTTCAAGTTTATCGAGTATATTGTTCATTTTATTCACCATAAAGTTTATACGCTTTGAATGTATTACTAAGCAGCATCGCAATCGTCATTGGTCCAACACCACCTGGAACAGGAGTAATGAAAGAAGCTTTTGCAGAAACTTCATCGAAAGCAACATCACCGACTATCCTATAACCTTTTGAAGAAGTTTTATCTTCTATCCGATTAATTCCGACATCTACTACCACAACGCCTTCTTTAACCATATCACCTTTAATCATTTCAGGTTGACCAATTGCTGCAATTAGAATATCAGCTTGTCTTGTATAATATGAAATATCACTTGCAGCAGAATGACAAACTGTTACAATTGAATTTGCATAATCATTTTTCTGCAGCATTAAGTTTGCTATTGGTTTTCCGACTATGTTACTTCTTCCTACAACAACTACATGTTTTCCTCTGGTGTTGATATAATATCTTTTCAATAATTCCTGAATGCCTGCCGGAGTGCAAGAGACAAAGGTTTCTTTTCCTATAACAAGATTACCAACACTCATCGGATGAAAACCATCAACATCTTTTTTAGGAGAGATTGATTCGATGATTTTATTTTCATTTATGTGTTTTGGCAGAGGAAGCTGAACAAGTATTCCGTGATATTCATTATCTGAATTATACTTATCTATTATTGATATCAGTTCTTTTTCCGAAAGTGTTGATGGAAATTTCTCTACTTTGGTTTTCATTCCGATTTCTTCACAGGCTTTGCTTTTACTGGCTACATAAATTTGTGATGCCGGATTTTCTCCCACAAGAATTGCAACAAGCCCGGGAACTGATTTACTTTGAGATTTTAATACATCAATTTTTTCTTTTAATTCTTTTCTGATTTCTGACGCTATTTTCTTTCCATCGAGTAATTGCATTTTAAATTCCTATTTGTATTCTATGTTATACTTTTTCTTTAAATAATTTTTCAATCTCTTATCAGAATTTATTTCTTTATAAAACGGGTTAGAGTTTTGCCAACCTGTTTTTCCTGAAGTTCTAAAATTTTCTAATCGTCTGAGACTAATTTCGCAAAAAACAGGTTCTATATCCACTGTAAAACATTTGCGTTGTAATTTTTCCGAAGCAAGAAGTGTTGTTCCTGAGTGTGAAAAAAAATCTATTACCAAATCACGCTTCTTACTGCTTGCATTTATGATTCTCTCAATTGCTTTTATTGGTTTCTGTGCATAACAACCATTTACATTTTCTTCCATACGATAAAAAACCTGTTGAATATCAATCCACACATTTCCTGCTCTGATGTTTTCAGACTTACTTCGTTCAATATTTTCAGTAACTCTTCCGTTAATTTTTTTGTAATAACCTTTAAGAACTTTTGGAATATCTGTGTATTCAGCATTCACATTGAAAAATGGTTTTCCTTTAACATAATACAATAGCTCTTGTCTAATGGACATCCAATTTTTCAAAGTACCAAAACCTCTTTGGTTTCTCATTGTAATGAAACTTTTTGATTTAAAATCTGTTTGAGACATCATTAGCAGAAAAGAACCAAGCGGCTGAAAGTGATTATTCTGATCTGCACCAAGCCAGATATATAATGAAGCATTTTTCTTTAAGTGATGATAAGAAAGTTCAATCCACTTTTTGCTCCAATTGATAAATTCCTGAACATCAGATTTTTGAAATGCAATAAAATTATAAGGCGGATCGTGAATGGCTAAAGCAGCTTTTTCGTTACCAAATAGTTTAGAAAGAAATTTTTCATCTGTGCAATCGCCACAGGCAATCTTATGCCCTGAAACCTGATCGATAAATATGGTTCCTCTTTCAAATCTGCAATAAGGTAAAAGAAGATTTGAGAGTTCTTCATCTTTATCAAGTCGTGGTAGAGGATGTTTCAACATTTGAATAATTTTTTACTTTATCAAATTCCGGAAAGAATATTCTTTCGAGATGAAGAGTTTTGCCTGTTTCAATATCAACTTTAAAGAATATTCCGCATAGGTGAACATTATCTTTTGCGGTTTCATACTTTTGAGGTGTCTGATACAAAAAACGATTAATCGCTGCAACTGTTTTCATACCAATTACAGAATCATAAGGACCTGTCATTCCAACATCAGTGATATAGCCGGTTCCATTAGGCATAATTCTTTCATCAGAAGTTTGAATATGAGTATGGGTTCCGACAATACAACTTACTTTTCCATCGAGAAAATTTGCCATAGCCATTTTCTCAGCAGTTGCTTCAGCATGGAAATCAATGAATATAATTTTAGTTTCATTTTTCACTTTTGAAATTATCCATTCAGCAGCTCTGAACGGACAATCAATTGTAGCCATAAAAGTTCTTCCTTGAAGATTTATTACTGCAACTTTTCCTTTCGGTGTTTCAACAATTATATAACCATTGCCGTGAGTGCCTTTAGGATAATTCAAAGGTCGAATGTATCGCGGTTCAACTTTTAAGTAATCCTGAGAAGGATGTTTATCCCAAGTATGATTTCCACCAGTAATAACATGAACTCCTAAATCAAAAAGAATTTTAGCTTCCTTTTCTGTACAACCCTTACCATCTGAAACATTTTCACCATTACAGATTACAAGATCAGCTTTGTATTTCTGAATTAAGCCTGGAAGAAAAGTTTGTGTAATCTCAAGTCCGGGATTACCAATAATATCACCAATAAAGAGTATGTTGATTGTAGACATGTTTTTCTAATTTTTGAGTATAAATATATCTATTTGTTTCTTATTTTTATGTTGTATTAAAACACTATGTTTATAAATAATTTTATTTTTAATGGAAATTGTAATATCTATTAATAAAGTTCCAATAAGACTTACAAGTGAAAGATGGATTCATATTATTGAAAATCATGACGATTTAGCAGGTTATAGAGACGATGTATTAAGTGCGGTAGAAGAACCAGATTATCTTATAGCTGGTTATAATGAAGCGAAAATTGCACTTAAAAAGATGGAAAGAAAATTTCTTGCAGTGATTTACAAAGAGATTAATTTTAATGATGGTTTTATTATAACAGCTTTCTTCACAAGTAAAATTGATTTATCAAAGGAAAAAATCTTATGGCAGAAACAGAAATAACAAAGACGATTAATGAAATTATAGAAATGGTTTCTCATCTTATTCAATTACCTGAAACAAAAATGTGGATTGACTACGACAAAGAATGTGATACTCTTTATATAAGTTTTAAACGTCCACAGAAGGCTACTGATACTGAGATGATTGATAACGGAATTCTTTTAAGATATCGTGATAATCAGCTAGTGGGAGTTACTGTTCTGGATGCATCAAAAAGATAAAATATATTCAAGACACAATTAAGAAATTGGAAAGCAATTATTTAAATCATAATATAGATAACATTTCTTTTACAGTTGTTGATGTTGAAACAACAGGTCTTTCTGCACGTAATGAAAGAATAATTGAGATTGCTTTAGTAAAAGTTGAAAATCTTAAAATTGTTGAAAAGTTTTCAACTCTAATCAATCCGCAGAGACAAATTCCTTCATTCATTTCTTTGCTAACAGGAATTACAAATTCTGATGTTAAGAATGCTCCATTGTTTCATCAGGTTTATCCGGTTCTTTTAGAAAAAACAGAAAACAGTGTTTTGTGCGGACATAATCTTCAGTTTGATTTGTCTTTTCTTCGTAATGAAGTTCAACTGATTGGAGATGATTTTAATCCATCTCACACACTTTGCACACTAAAACTTGCGAGGAAATTATTTCCTAATTTGAAAAGCAGGTCACTTACTCCGCTTGCTTATCATTTGAATATTAAACATAAAAACTCACATCGTGCTTTGGGTGATGCTGAAACAACTGCAAGAGTTTTAATAAAATTATTGAAACATCTTAAAGAAAATGAAGGGATAGATTCGCTTGATGAGCTTCTTGCATATCAAAAAGGTATGAAATCTTTTCAGAGTCTGAAGGTTAAGAAGGAACTTCAAAATGATTTTTACAACTTGCCCAATGCTCCGGGCATTTATTATTTCCTGAATAGTAAAAATGAAATAATCTATATAGGAAAAGCTAAATCATTAAGAGAAAGAGTTAAGAGTTATTTCTCACCAACTGCTGATTCAAGAGTAAGAAAAATTATTCGTCAGGCTAAGAGACTTCATCACATCATAACAAACTCTGAGCTTACTGCTCTGATTGCAGAAGCAGAATCAATAAAGGTGAAAAATCCAAAGCATAATAAAATGCTTAAAGGATATGGGAATAAATATTTTATCAAAGTGTTAAATACAAAATCAGCTCCTCATCTTGAAATTACAAACAAATTTGATTTTGATGGATGCGATTATTTCGGTTTATATCACTCAAAAAGAGATGCACAGAAAATTGTTGAGTTCATCAATAAAACTTTTGCTATCAGGGAATGCAGCGATAAAGAATTTCTTAAATCACGTCCGTGTTTTCTTTATGACATTCAAAGATGCACTGCACCTTGTATAGGATTAGAATTTAATATTGAAAAACACAGTCAGGAGCTTGAAGAAGTTTATCGTTTTTTAAACGGTGAAAATCAAAACGCAATGAACAGACTTCTGAATAAAATGAAATATTATTCTTCACAACAGATGTATGAAAAAGCTGCCGAGACAAAACATCTGATTGATTTTTTGCTGGAAGAAATTCACAAATCATCTTTGCTGTCAGAACCAATTAATAAAGCAAAGGTGTTGATTGAAATTATTTCACCGATGGGAAATGATTATCTGATTCTGTTCAATGGAAAAGTTTTTATAAAAGGATATTTATATGACAATAAAAATAAGTTTGAAGAAATAATTGATGACTTTTATGCAAGAACAATATTTAATGACGACTTGCCCACAGAAGAAGATTTAGAAAAATTAAAAATTGTTCTTCAGTGGCTTATTAAAAACAGAAATCGTG
>JAIMAZ010000084.1 GCA_023511695.1 Ignavibacterium sp. | reverse complement strand
GTAATTAAAAGAAAAGAAAAATTCTTAATTATTTCAGAAATCTTCAAAGGTTTTTATCAAATGTACGTAACACAACTAATTTAATTTCCGTGCAACTACAACCGTGCTTTTTAATGATTCAACTATACCTGAATTTTCATTCAGTGATTCGAGTAGAATGATATAAATTCCGATTCTGAGTGCATTGCCATTATCATCAAGGCCATCAAAGATTACTGAGCCGCTTGAACCGCTTGGCTGATTAGTGTAAATGGTTCTGACTAATCTTCCTCTGCTATCAAAAATTTTTAATTTAACTTGTGAAACCGGCTGAGAAAGATTGTAATTGATAATAGCATAATCTTCAAAGCCATCATTATCAGGCGAGAATGGATTTGGTGAAACTGAAATGCCTGATTGCAGATTTTTATTCTCAGTAAAAATACTATTCACTAATCCCGGCGTTCCTCCAACTGCATTAACACAAGTACTCCAGTTCAATGGATCGTTGCTGCCGAGGTTTGGATTAATTCTTTCGAGTGATTTATTCTTTGTTGAAATGATATTTTTATTATGCCATTTATCAGAGTAATAAACTGAGTCAATAACATTACCTTTAACATCTTTAAGAAGAATCAATTCACCGGTGTTTACCAAGCCCAGTGAAGAAGTTCCGACAACATTTTTAAATTCATAATTGCTGAGATTATACTTGCTGAGCATAATTGAATCAGCAATTAAAAGAAAATATGATTTGGGTGGAACAGAAAAACCTGTTGAAATCAATTTGTATGTATTTCTGTTTTCATCAGAGATTGTCCAGCCGCCAATATTAATGCTGTCATCGGTTAAATTATAAAACTCAATATATTCGCTGTTATCAACATCAGGATCGAACATAATTTCATTTATGACGATTGTGTTTCTCTGATAAGCCGGCATATTGAAAATTGAATTTACTTCGCCCGGCGTACTTCCGTTTTGCGAGAGTGATAAAGTCCAGTTTGTACTATCGTTTGTTGCTTCATTCAGACTTATTCTTTCAAGCGATACACCTTTTTTATTTTCCCAGGAAGAGCGATAAAACAAGCTGTCAATTATTCCGTTTCTGAAATCATATAACACAACTCCATCGGAAGTATTTCCAAGAGTTCCGAAGTTCGCATAAAAAACTTTTGATTGAACATTCGGATAAAAACTTTGAAAACTTGTATCTCTTGAAACTATGAAGTACTCATTCGGAGAAATGTAAACTTTCTGATTTGTAATTAATGCTTTAGTCGGAGTTGTAAGAACATCGCTTATACTCCAGTTGTTAATATTGATTGAGTCTGATGAAACATTAACCAACTCAATCCATTCAGGGAATGAGTCATTTGGGTTGTACATTACTTCATTTATTTTGATTACATCAGAAGCAAAACCCGGTTCAACAAATTTCTCAGAATAATTGTTAAGTGTATCTGAATCTTCAGCAAAGGCAACAGAAGCTGCAACAAGAGTTCTGCGTTGAAGATTCTGAATTTGGGAATTGGCTGTAATAATTATTGAATCGCCTGCAGCAAGATTTGTTGATGCAGCTGTTGAAAGAAGCTGATCAACAACATTATTTGAATCGGTATCAATAAAGAATTTTATTTCGAATGCTGAAGCAGAATTTAATCCGGTGTTTTTAACTTTTGCAGAAACAGAAACATTATCGCTTGAAACAGGAAATCTCGGAGTAAAAATTATTTCTGCTAATTGAAGATCATATTCTTTGGGAGTTATGCTGTTAATTCTTCCCGGCGTACTCTGTTCAATGTCAATGCTGCTTGCCCAGTTTGATTGCTGATTTGAATTTATAAGAGAAGAAATTCTTTCGAGTGAATATCCATTTGTTCCGCCCCATTGATTTGAGTAGAAAACAGAATCAATTGTTAATCCGCGTTTGTCTTTCAGAACAACACCATCAATATCATTATTTAAGGTTGGGAAGTTAAGTTTCAGCACAGGAGAAAGAATAAATCGGTGATAGTTGAAGATTGTCGTGTCTTTCGTCAGCACTGCATAATCTCTGGCACGAATGACGAAATCACTTTTTATCTCAGCAACAGCAGGAGTTGTAATCACATCAGAAATTTTCCATCCATTAAGATTTATATCTGTATCAGAATTGTTATATAACTCAATCCATTCCGGTTCACCGCCAAATGGTGCAAACATAATTTCATTCACAACAACAGTCTGAGGTGGAAAGCCGGGCTCAATAATTTTATAGAAATAATTATTTGAAGTATCCTGATCGTTTGAAAAATCGGCGATAACATAAAATGCTTTTTTACTCAACAGATTCAGGATTTGATATGAAAAATTAACCACAGCAGAATCATTACTGCCAAGTTGAAGTTGCGTTAGTGTTTCAAGCAAAACATCGGGAATTGAATCGAGGTTTGTATCTTCAAACAAGCTTAATGAGTATGAAGCTGAAAAGTTTCCGATATTTTTTATCATCGAAGCGATATTAACATTATCGCCGTTGAGCGGATATTTGGGTTGAAAAAGAATATCACTTACAAATAAATCAAAATCTTTTTTAGTAACCGAATTAAAAGTGCCCGGAGTTGCTTTGTATCTGCTAATGGAAGTTTTCCAGTTAGCAGAATCAGTTGAAGAAACATTTACATCAATTCTTTCGAGAGATTTTCCACTGCTTCCGCCCCAACTGGAAAAATACTGAAGTGAATCAATCACACGATTTAATGAATCGAGTAAAATTAATTTGTCATCAGTGTTGTTGAGCGATGGAAAAGTTGAAATAAAAACTCCTGATTGAATGTTATAAAATGATAAGATGGATGAGTCTTTCGCAATTACTAAAAATTCTTTTGTGTTGAGATTTAAAGTATCAGCAATAACTTTTGTTGTATCAACAGCGTCGGCAATTTTATAATTTTTCAGATTGATTGTTTTATCAGAACGATTAAATATTTCAATCCATTCCGGCTCGGATGATGATGGAGCATACATTATTTCATTTATCACAATATCATTTCTCATTTCGTTTACATTTACTCCAACAACTTTGGTGAATGCAGTATTATTTGTTGTATCATTATCTGGTGAAGTGTTTATAACAAGAATAAAAATATTTTCACCTTCATTAAAATTTTGTGTGATAAATATTGCTGAGATCGAATCACCTGTATTTAAAGAATTAAAACTTTGCTGAGAAATCAATTCATTCGGTTGGGGAATAGAATCAAAGTCCGAGTCATTGAACAACAGTAAATCAAAAGAGCCGGAAGCATTTAATCCGATATTTTTAACTGTTGAGTTGAAGGAGATTATTTCGCCAATAATTCCAAACCCAAATGTTGATTTGAACACAGAGATAGCTAAATCATAATCTTTCGGAGTTACTGAATTAATCTTTCCCGGTGTTGCCTTAAAAATACTTTGTGAAGTTTTCCAGTTTTGAGGATCATTGCTCGGATTATCTTTAAGAATTCTTTCAAGTGATTTACCGTCTGTATTTCCTCCCCACGAAGGCAGATAGTTTACAGAGTCTATCAGAATACTCATTGAATCTTTTATAACAACAGCATCGCCGGTATTGTTAAGTGCCGGCATTGAAATTTTAATTATCGGTGATGAAACGGGAAAGTAATTCAGTATTGAAGAATCAGCTGTAAGAACCACAAAAGAATCCGGTTGAAGAATAAAATCAGAATTAGTTATCGTAACACTTGTTGTTGCATCTGCAAATTTCCATTTTTTCAGGTTAACCGGATTTGTGGATTTGTTAAAAAGTTCAACCCACTCCGGCTGTCCGCTTGAAGGAGCGTACATAATTTCATTAATGACTAAATCATTATAAACATTTCCCGGCGGATAAACAGAAAATGATTTAACCAATTGGTTGTTAAGCAGATTTTCATCTTCATTAAAATTTACTTTTGAAATAATCTGATAAGAACCAACTGCAAGTGAACTAAGAATTGTTGATGAAGTAATTGAATCACCACCAGCAAGAATTGAATACGATTGTGAAAAGATTAATTCGTTTGCCTGTCCGGTAGAATCAAAATTAATGTCATTAAAAATTTCAACCGTAAAGTTTACGGCTGATAACACACCTTTGTTTTTGATTGTTGTTGTTACAGAAACATCTTCTCCGAGTATTGGCTGCGGTGGATTAAAAACTAAAGAAGAAACAAGTAAATCATAATTCAGCGGTGTAACTGAATTAGTGAATCCGGGCGTTCCGTTGCTGACAAGCGAGTTAGCCCAATTTGATTGTGATGAATCGCGGTTCATCAGAATTTTTTCATCTGAGTAAGTCTGTAAGTTATCAGCAGAATAAAAATAATAATCAATAGTATCGTTAGCGGCGTTAAGAAGCCAAAGTGGTCGGCTTGTAGTATTCGCCATTCCCGATGAACCAAAAGAACCATCAGCAATTTTTAATACTAATGCGTTTGATGGAACCAAACCAGAGTAAATTCCATTTAACAGATCATAATCATTTTCAAAAATTATTGCAAAAGTTTGCGGCTGAAGAACAGTACCAAATCCCGCATCAATAATTACATCATTAGAAGAAGTGTAATATTTAATTTTCCAGTTAGAAAGATTTACTGATTGAGTTGAACTTGTATTATAAATCTCAACAAACTCATTGTTTCCGCTTGTTGGATAGAACATTATCTCAGAAAAAATAATTGAAGTATCTGACTGAGAAAAAATTAGTTGAGTCAGGAATAAAGAGAAAACGAAGTAAAAATTTTTAATCATTATCTGATAATGCTCATTTATAATATTCTTTGTTATTTATTTTCTTGGAACCGGTTCGCGTGAAGCGAGATATTCAAAAATTGAATCGGGAATAATTCTTAAAAATCTTACTGCAAGAGAAATTGCCAGAGGAAACTGAATTCTTTTTTTGCCTTTCTTAATTCCCCTTACAATAATTTCTGCGGCTTTATCTGGTTCCATCAGAAATGGCATAAAGAATTCGTTCTTATCTGTCATTGGAGTTTTAACAAATCCTGGTCTTACTGTTATCACTTTTACATTGTATGGCTTCAGTTCAATTCTCAGACTTTCGAGAAAGATTGTTGCAGCAGCTTTACTCGCACAATAAAATCCACTTTTGGGAAATCCGCGGCTATCAGCAAGACTGGAAACACCGACAATAACTCCATTTCGTTCATTCATAAAATCAGGCAGCATAACCTCAACAAAATTTATGATTCCCAATACATTTGTATCGAAAGTTAATTTTGCTTTTTCTGCACTAAAATCTTTTATGCTTGATCTGAAACTAACTCCGGAATTAAGAACAGCAATATCAACTTTACCAAAATCAATTTTGACCTGGCGGTAAACACTTTCTATTTCGTCAATGTTGGTAACATCGCACTTATAAGAAGCAGCTCTGGTTTTAACCTCAAGATTTTTTATAAACTTATCAAGGATTTCTTTTCTTCTGGCGGTTAAGGCAAGTAATGCGCCTTCTTCTGCAAATTTCTTTGCCATCGCCTCACCAATTCCTGACGAAGCACCGGTAATTAAAACTACTTTATTCTTTAAGTTCATATCGGATTGATTTTTTCAGTTAAAATCTATAATAAGTTTTCGTTGAAATCAAAAATTGTACTCAGCAAAATTTTACCTGAATATTGCGAGGTTAAAATTTTTTCGTTTATATTTTGTGCGAAAATCACAAAATTTATTCAGATGTTTTTTGGTAAAATAATTGCTATTGATGATGTTCTCGTAAGGGAAGAAGTACTGAATACTCCTTTTGCCTGTGACTTAAAAAAATGTAAAGGTGCTTGCTGTACTTTAGATAGTGAGTTCGGCGCTCCTGTTACAGAAGAAGAAATTGAACAAATAAATCAAATCCTTCCGATAGTGAAGGAATATATTACTGAAGAACATAAAAATGAGATTGAGCAAAACGGTTTCTTCGAAAAAAAATATGATGAGCTTTTGCTGATAAGTGTTAACAACAAAGCTTGTGTATTTGTTTACTACGAAGGTGATATTGCTAAATGCTCAATTGAAAAAGCTTACTTTGATGGAAAAGTGAAATTCAGAAAACCTATTTCGTGTCACTTATTTCCAATCAGAGTTGCAAAGTTTGGCGGAGATATTCTTCGATATGAAAAATTCGGAGAATGCAATCCGGCTCTTGAAAACGGAAAAAAACTTAACATAACTATTGCAGAATTCTGCAAAGATTCTTTAATAAGACTTTATGGAGAAAAATGGTATTCACAACTAAAGGAAAAATCGGGTCGTTAATATGCTAACACTTAATCAGAGACTTTCTCAACAACAGAGACTTTCACCACAGCAGATACAATATCAGAAACTGCTTCAGCTAAACAATCTTGCGCTCGAGCAGAGAATTAAAACCGAGTTGGAATTAAATCCTCTTTTAGTTGAAGAGATGGAACTTGATACTGAACAGGATGATAAAGAAAAAGAAACCGAAGACGAAACACAATCAGAAGTTGATGCTGCTGAAGAAGCTGATAAAGCTGATGAGGAGTTTACTCTTGAAGATTTTATGAATGATGATGAACTTGATCACGAAAAATTAAACAGAAGCAACGATGAAGAAACTTTTCATCCAATCGCACCACAAAGAACATCTCTCTATGAACATCTCCGCGAACAGCTCATGATGCTTGACCTTGATGAGAATCTTTATATTCTTGGCGAAGAAATAATCGGTAATCTTGATGCAGACGGTTATCTGAAAAGAGACCTTGCTGAAATAATAAATGAACTTGAGCTTTTTGAACATATAAAAATTGATATGAAAGATGCTGAAGAACTTCTGAAGAAAATTCAGAAGTTTGATCCGGTTGGAATAGCAAGCCGTACGCTTCAGGAATGTCTTATTGTTCAGCTGCAGGAAGCTAAAGCTGATGAATATTACAAATACATTGCAATAAAAATTCTTGAAGATTATTACGATGAATTTACAAAACGCAGATTCGATATCATTAAAAAGAAAATGAAACTGACTGATGATACTTTGAAAGAATCTCTTGATTTAATTCAGAAGATGAATCCGAAACCTGGCGAAGGTAATGTTGATATTGTTGAAATGAATCAGGTTACTCCCGACTTTATCATAGAAAAGAATAATGGTTCCTGGACAGTTACTCTTAATGACAAATCAATGCCTTCAATTACCATTGATAAAAAGTATCTCGAAATGTTTGACGCAAATAAGCGTAAGAAAAGATCTGACAGAGAAAAAGAAACTTATAAATTCCTGCGTGAAAAATTTGAATCGGCCAAATGGTTTATTGCCTGCATTCAGCAACGACGCGATACATTGATGAAAATAATGCGTGCAATTCTTGAAATGCAATATGAGTTTTTCGAAAAAGGTCCGAAGTATTTAAAGCCGATGATTTACAAAGACATTGCCGATATTATCGGAATGGATATTTCAACAATAAGCCGCGTTGTTAATGGTAAATATGTTCAAAGTCCGCAAGGTATTCATGAACTCAAATATTTTTTCAGTGAAGGACTTTCAACTGATACAGGTGAAGAAGTATCGAATAAGCACATCAGAGAAAGAGTGAAAGAAATCATTGAATCTGAAAACAAAAAAGCTCCTTACAGTGATGAGAAGATTGCAAAGATGCTTCAGGCAGAAGGAATTCATGTTGCAAGAAGAACCATCGCCAAATATCGTGAGATGTTAAAATTACCAGTAGCAAGACTTCGTAAAGAAAATATTTAATGAACTATTTCTATGATGTTCTTCTACTGATTTTTATTTTAGGATTATTCGGCTACACACATTCATTTCTTGCTTCGTTAAAAGTAAAAGAATTTATAAAGCAGCAATTCGGAAAAGCAATAGCATTTTACAGATTGTTCTATAATCTCTTTTCTCTTGTTTCGTTATATCTGATATGGGAATATGCTCCCCATCCTTCGTTAAAGATTTATAAGCTCAATCCTCCTTTCGATTATCTTGTTTTGATTCCACAATTTATTTCTTTAATTGGAATTATCTGGTGTTTCAAATACATATGCTTCAAAGAATTTTTGGGTTTAAGTCAGATTGAAAGATTTTTGAATAAAGAATATTCAGAAGATGAACTTGATGAGAAGATGACATTTCGTGTTGAAGGTCCTTATAAATACTCAAGACATCCGATATATTTTTTCTCTATTGTCTTTTTGGTATTCAGAGCTGAGATGGATTTGTTTTACCTCACAATGCTCGTAGCATTCATAATATATTTTTACATCGGTTCTGTTTATGAAGAAAAGAAATTAATCAGAATATTTGGGAAAATTTATGAAGATTATCAGAAGGAAGTACCAAGAATTTTCCCGATTAAAATATTCAATAATAAATCCTGATTTTATTTTTTAAGTTAGAGTAAGATTATTAAAATCTTTCTAATACAAGGAGTTTAAATATGGAAAACATAAAATCAACAACTATAATTGGCGTTGTGCACAACGGAGTTGCGGCGCTTGGCGGCGATGGTCAGGTAACACTTGGCAATACTGTAATGAAACACAATGCAGTAAAAATACGTAAAATTTCTGATGGAAAAGTTTTATGCGGATTTGCCGGTGCTTCAGCAGATGCTTTTACTTTGATGGAAAGATTTGAAGATAAGCTTCAGCAATATCGCGGAAATGTTTTTCGTGCTGCTGTTGAACTTGCCAAAGACTGGAGAACTGATAAATATCTTCGCCGGCTTGAAGCGATGCTTGCAGTGATTGCCAAAGATACCGCACTTATTGTTTCAGGAAACGGAGATGTAATTGAACCCGATGATAAAATTGTTGCAATCGGTTCAGGCGGAATGTATGCTCTCGCTGCAGCTAAAATGTTAAAGAAACATAGTAATCTTTCAGCAAAAGAAATTGTTGAAGAGTCACTTAAAACCGCAGCAGAAATTTGCATTTACACTAATGATAAAATAAATATTGAGGTGATTGAATAAATATGGAACAAAAACAATTTGATATGAAAGTACTTACTCCAAGTGAAATTGTAAGAGAACTTGATAAATATATTATCGGACAAACTGAAGCTAAAAGAGCCGTAGCTATTGCACTTCGCAACAGATGGAGAAGACAGCAGGTTAAAGATGTTCTTCGTGAGGAGATTATGCCAAACAACATAATTCTTATTGGTCCGACTGGCGTTGGTAAAACTGAAATTGCACGAAGACTTGCAAAGCTTGCTCAGGCACCATTTGTAAAAGTTGAAGCTTCAAAATTTACTGAAGTAGGTTATGTGGGAAGAGATGTTGAATCAATGGTTCGTGATTTAGTTGAAGTTGGTGTTAATCTCGTTCGCTCAGAAAAGACAAAAGAACTTTTTGCCTTTTTACTTCATCATGAAGGCAGGGAAGTACCGAAAGAGGAAATATTGGAAGCCATTTGGAGTGATACCGATGTTGCGCGGGCGGTACACCAGCTTCACAACGGTATTTATTATATCAGGAAAACACTTGATAAATGTGGTGTTGACAAAACACAGGTTACCGTGGAGGGAAGTTATTTGCTGAATCTGGGAGAAGCTTTAGACGATGCCCTGCTTTTTAAGAATTATATCCAATCAATCAGTAAAGGTGAGTACAGCCTGGAAGTGCTTGAAAGGGCGGAAGCTCTTTATAGCGGCGATTATCTGGAAGGGGTTGACTGGATGTGGGCTGACCTCGAACGAGAACAGCTTTCAACGAATTATATTGAGGTCGTACTGAAATTGTCCGGAATTTATATTCAAAATAAAAACTTTGACAAAGCCGAGGAGCTTTTATCAAAAGCATTCAAGAAAAATCCTTATTTAGAAGATACAACCAAGCTCCTTTTAAAACTGTATAAGCACACGAACAATAGAAATAAGGCCATCAGTCATTTTATGGAATATGCAAGAATTCTCAAAGAAGAACTGGGAATAGAGCCCGAAGAAGATACTCAAGTTTTTTTTAACGAATTTAAAAAATAATTTCATGAGACCAGTTTGATTTTATGGACCCTTGAGGTTGAGTTGTAAATGAAGATTTTGAAAGACATAAAATTCAAGATAATTTTTACTATAGTATTGTTGATAGT